>NZ_JACFYJ010000038.1:0-78370 GCF_037126505.1 Paraburkholderia bengalensis | reverse complement strand
CCACGTATTGCAGATGCCGATGATCGGCTTGCCGGCGAATTCGTGATCGGGAATGCCCTGGTTCTTCATCCAGCTGCGGTACATGAAGCCGTTCTTGTCAGCGGTGCCGAACCAGGCGGCGGAGCGCAGTTTGCGGGGTTGGTCAGTCATGGTGTCTCGGTGGGTTTTGTTCAAATATAGTAAGACTATATTATCGAAGCGGGTGGATGCGCAATGGTGCTTACAAGCAAACTTTTGCTGCTGCCGATTTCGAGCGGATATCTTGAATAGCGGGCGAATATCAACAAGTAGCGCCTTGCGCGCAACGGGAGCGAGATAAATAGAATGACTTTCAGATGTTGTGCATGGGGGAAAACACCAATCACAACACGTCATTTCCGCGCATATAGTTTGGCTAATTCGTCGGCGGATGCAGTCGACGGCAAGATGAAAACGAGGAGTCTCAGATAGTGGCAAGGTCGCACACATGCTTCTTCGAATGGACCGCTGCGCGGCCACGCGAACTCGCGCGCGAAGCGCAGGCGCTTGCGTTACGCTGAGGCCGCTAACAATCCGTTAGTCCCTCGAAGCTCTTTCGCCCACTATATGAACACCAAACTTTCTATCGGCATCGTCGGCGTCGGCAAGATCGCGCGCGACCAGCATCTTCCCGCTATCGCCGCGCTCGACGGCTTCGAACTCGTCGCGTGTGCGAGCCGCAATGCGCAGGTCGATGGCGTGCGCAACTACAAGACCATCGAAGAGATGCTCGCGAACGAGCCGCAACTCGATGCGATCTCGCTGTGCGCGACGCCGCAAGTGCGTTTCGACCAGGCGCGCGCCGCGCTCGCGGCGGGCAAGCACGTGATGCTCGAAAAGCCGCCCGGCGCGAGCGTGCATGAAGTGGACGTGTTGCGTTCGATGGCGCGTGCCGCAGGCCGCACGTTGTTCGCGACGTGGCATTCGCGCTATGCACCCGCCGTCGAAACGGCACGTGCGTGGCTCGCGCAACGCACGCTGACAGAAGTGCAGGTGCGCTGGAAAGAGGACGTGCGCCGCTGGCATCCGGGTCAGGCGTGGATCTGGACACCGGGCGGACTCGGTGTGTTCGATCCGGGCATCAACGCGCTGTCGATCATCACGCACATGCTGCCGCGCGAGGTGATCCTGCGCGCGGCGACGCTGTCGGTGCCCGCGAACGTGCAGACGCCGATTGCCGCCGAGCTCGATTTCATCGATGAAGCGGGCGTGCCCGTGCGCGCCGAATTCGACTGGCGTCATGGTCCCGTCGAGCAATGGGAAATCGAAGTGACGACGACGGACGGTGTGCTCCATCTGAGCGAAGGCGGCAAGAAGCTCTCGATTGCGGGCAAGGCCGTCGACGTCGGACCCGAGCGCGAATACCCGTCGCTGTATGAGCGCTTTCACTGGCTGATCACACATGGCGAGCACGATGTGGATGTGCGCCCGCTGCGTCTGGTGGCCGATGCTTTTCTGCTTGGCCGTCGTCACGAGGTCGAGCCGTTCAACGATTAAGCGCGACCCGAGCCTGAGAGAAACGCGGGCCTGGTCGTCCCTTAAAGCCCGTCAAACGCTGATTAGCGACAACACAATCAACCACAAGCAACGACTGTTCAAGGAGACAAGCATGACCCGCAAGCTTCGACGCCTTACTTTGTCCGCGATGGCGGCCGCGCTGCTGGCCGCGCCGTTCGCCATGCAGATGACCGCGCACGCAGACGCGCCGCTGAAAATCGGCGTGCTCGTGAAGATGCCCGAGCAGGCATGGTTCATCAACGAGCAGAAGGCGGCGACGGCGCTCGGCCAAAAGGAAGGTTTTTCGGTGGTGAACATCGGCGCGCCTGACGGCGAGAAGGTGCTGGCCGCGATCGACAACCTCGGCGCACAAGGCGCGCAGGGCTTCGTGATCTGCCCGCCCGACGTGCGTCTCGGACCGGCCATTCAGGCGCGCGCGAAGCGCTACAACATGAAGTTCGTGACCGTCGACGATCAGCTGGTCGACTCGACGGGCAAGCCGCTCGCGGGCGTGCCGCATCTGGGCATGTCGGCGTTCAAGATCGGCAATCAGGTCGGCCAGGCGATCTCCGATGAAATGAAGAAGCGCGGCTGGAAGCCGGAAGAAGTCGGCGCGATCCGCATCACCGACTACGAACTGCCGACGGCCAAGCTGCGCACCGACGGCGCAACGGAAACGCTGCTCGCGAACGGCTTCAAGAAGGACAACATTTTCGACGCGCCGCAAAAAACGACCGACGACGAAGGCGGCTTCAACGCAGCGTCGCCCGTGCTGTCGAAGCATCCGAACATCAAGAAGTGGGTGATCTTCGCGCTGAACGAAGAGACCGTGCTGGGCGGCGTGCGCGCCACCGAGCAGCTGCACATCCCCGGTTCGGACGTGATCGGCGTCGGCATCAACGGTGCAGGCGAAGCGTTCGCCGAATTCCAGAAGAAGGAACCGACGGGCTTCTACGGCACGATCGCCGTCAGCTCGACGAACCACGGCAAGCAGAGCACGCAGAATCTTGTCGACTGGATCAAGTCGGGCAAGCAGCCGCCCGCCGACACGCAGACGACGGGCAAGCTGATGACGCGCGAGAACTGGAAAGACGTGCGCACGGAACTCGGAATCTGATACGACTGACGGATGCACAACACGATGAACGCGAATGACGCTGCCGGCACGGCCTACGTCGCCCCTTCGGATCAGCCGCTGACGGCCGCTGCCACGCATCTGGAACTTGACGGCATCACCGTTGCGTTTCCGGGCGTGGTGGCGCTCGACAACGTGTCGTTCGACGTGCGCGGCGGTGAAGTCCACGGCCTGATGGGCGAGAACGGCGCGGGCAAATCGACGCTGCTCAAGGTGTTGTCGGGTGTGAACCAGACGCAGGCGGGCGCGTTGCGCCTTGCCGGCGTCGAACACAAGTTCAGCAATACCAAGGCCGCGATCGAGGCGGGCATCGCGATCATCTACCAGGAACTGCATCTCGTGCCCGAGCTGACGGTCGCGGAAAACCTGATGCTCGGGCAGTTGCCGAACCGCTTCGGCGTGCTCGACGAGAAGTCGCTCGTCAAGCGCGCGATGACGGAACTCGAACGGCTCGGCGAATCGATCAATCCGAATGCGCAGGTGAAGAGCCTGTCGATCGGGCAGCGTCAGATGATCGAAATCGGCAAGGCGTTGATGCGCGACGCGCGCGTAATCGCCTTCGATGAACCGACCAGCTCGCTGTCCGCGCGCGAAACGGAACGGCTCTTCAAGATCATCAACGCACTGCGCGCGCAAGGCCGCGCGGTGATCTACGTCACGCACCGGATGGACGAGGTCTACGAACTGTGCGACCGCGTCACGGTGTTCCGCGACGGCCGCAGGATCGAAACCTTCGATTCCGTTGCGGATCTCGACCGCGATCGGCTCATCAGCTGCATGGTGGGCCGCTCGATTCGCGACGTATATGGTTATCGTCCACGCGAGGCGGGCGAGGTACAGCTTGAAGCGAAACAGTTGATGGGGCCGGGGCTGTCCGCTCCGGTCTCCTTCACTGCGCGCAAGGGCGAGATTGTCGGCTTCTTCGGGCTGGTGGGCGCGGGGCGCTCGGAGCTGATGAAGCTGCTGTACGGCGCGACGCAGCCGGTCAGCGGACATGTCGAACTGAACGGCAAGCCCGTGAAGTTCGCCACGCCGCGCGATGCGGTGCGCGCCGGCATCGCGCTGTGCCCGGAAGATCGCAAGCAGGAAGGCATCGTCGCGATTGCGTCGGTGGCCGACAACCTGAACATCAGCGCGCGGCGTCACTTCAGCCCGCTGAGTTTTCTGCTGAACGGCAAGCGCGAACGCGATCTCACGCGTGAATACATCGACAAGCTGTCGATCAAGACGCGCAATACGGAAACGGTGATTGGCACGTTGTCGGGCGGCAACCAGCAGAAGGTGATCTTGTCGCGCTGGCTGGCCGAACGCATCGACGTGTTTTTGCTCGACGAACCGACGCGCGGTATCGACGTCGGCGCGCGCGCGGAAATTTACGACCTGCTGTACGACCTCGCGGAAGCGGGCCGCACGGTGATCGTCGTATCGAGCGATCTGGCGGAAGTGATCGGCATTGCGGATCGCGTGCTGGTGATGAAGGAAGGGCGCATCGTCGGCGATTTGCCGAAGGCGCAGGCCACGCCCGATCAGCTGATCAAACTCGCGCTGCCGCAGTAATGCAACGCGTGAAGCAGACGCATAAGCAGACGCAAAAGCAGACGCAGCAACGCACCACGTAGACCACGGAAACGGAACACCATGCAAACACCGAGCACCCGTCCGGCGACCGAGCCGGCAGCCACTCACGCCGCGTCGCCCGGCACGGCCGCGCGCGCGGCGCGCACGTGGGATCTGATCAACAAGTCGGGCATCGTGATGGTGTTCGTCATTCTGTTCGCGGTGCTGTCGTTCGCGGTGCCCGACTTTCTGACGTCCCGCAACATGCAGGGCTTGCTGCTTTCCGTCACGCTGATCGGCTCGATCTCCGTGACGATGATGTTCGTACTCGCGCTCGGCGAAGTCGATCTTTCCGTCGCGTCGATCGTCGCGTTTTCGGGCGTGGTGGCGTCGACGCTGATCACCGCGACGCATAGCGTGATGCTCGGCGTCGCGGCGGGCGTGCTGGCGGGGGGCGCCGTCGGGCTCGTGAACGGCGTGCTGATCGCGCGCTACAAGATCAACTCGCTGATCGTCACGCTCGCGATGATGGAAGTGGTGCGCGGCCTCGCGTTCATTACGTCGAACGGCGACGCGGTGATGATTTCCGAAGAGAGCTTCTTCGATCTCGGCGGCGGCTCGTTCCTCGGCATTTCGTATCCGATCTGGAGCAATATCGTCGGCTTCGTGCTGTTCGGCTTCTTGCTGCGCAAGACGGTGTTCGGCAAGAACGTGCTTGCCGTGGGCGGCAATAGCGAGGCCGCGCTGCTGGCCGGTTTGCCCGTCACGCGCATCAAGATCACGGTGTTCGTGCTGCAAGGGCTGATCACGGGCTTCGCGGGCGTGATGCTCGCGTCGCGAATGAGCCTCGGCGATCCGAAGACGTCGGTCGGTCTCGAACTCGGCGTGATCTCGGCGTGCGTGCTGGGCGGCGTGTCGCTGACGGGCGGCGTCGCGACGATTTCGGGCGTGCTGGTCGGCGTGCTGATCATGGGCTCGGTGCAGGACGCGATGAGCCTGCTGAACGTGCCGACGTTCTATCAATATCTGATTCGCGGCGGCATTCTGCTGCTCGCTGTGTTGTTCGACCAGTTCAGGCGTAGCAAGCGGCGGATTTGAGTACGCTGCTTCCTCACGACGTTGCGCTGACCGCCGCTTTCAGCCTCAGCGCAACATAAACGACATCGCCGACAGGCAATTCAACGTGCGCACCGCATGTTCGACGCAAGGCGCGGCAAAGCGCAGCGTGACGCCGTCCACGCGTTCCAGCGACGGCATCTGCGCGAACAGGTCGGCAAGCGCGGTGTTCTGCACGCGCAGTTCGATATCGACGGATCGAGCTACGGCGCGTTGCTCGATACCGGGTGTTTCCGTTTCCGTTGTCACGACATGCCGCGCCGCTTCTCTGATCGCGTTGCAGGCGTGCTCCGGCGTTTGCGTCACGCCGCTTCCATAACCCGTCGCCTGCTTCGTGATGACGAACGAGGCGTCGGGGAATAGTGGGCGCGTCTCTTCTGCGAATACATCGTCGCCGGAAAGCAACGCGACGCGCGCGCCATATTCGTTCGCCAATGCGCCATACAATCCCGCTTCGCCGACGTCGCGCCCGTTCATCGTCACGTGCGTGAACGCCTGGCTATTGATCGTGTGCGCAAGAATGCCGCGGCTCTGCGCCATCGCGTGATAGCCGATCATGAACACGAGCTGCGGCGCGTATTCGAGCCCCGCCATCATGCCGAGCGTGCGGGGCTTGCCGAGTATCACGTTCGCGCGTGCATCGAGCATGTCGGGCAGCAGGTTGCGAAAGCCGCCGTGCGAGTCGTTGACCCAGACATCCGTGGCGCCGCCCGCGAACGCGCCTTCGATTGCCGCATTCGCTTCGAGCGTCATCCAGCGCCGCGCGCGCTCGTATTCGCCGTTGCCCGCGCGCGTCTGCTCAGGGTTCACGACGCCCGCAACGCCTTCTATATCGACGGAAATCAGTATCTTCATGCGGTGCGCGAGTTCAACAGTTGGGCGAGGTCGGGTGCCGCTTCGTGCAGCGACAGGCGCGCGTGCGCATCCCGGCCGGTGACTGTCTTGGCCGACCACAACGCATCGATGATGGCTTGCTCGACGCTGTCCGCGCAGGCCTGAAACAATGGGTCGAGACGCGTGTCGTTGAGGATGGGCGGCGTGCTGATGAAGTCGGCTTCTTGCGCAACCGTGTAAGCAGTCGAAAACGCGAGGGCGATGTCGCCGCTGCCATGTCCATAAACCGAACCCGTGCGCGCGAGACCCGCGGCCGCGCGGAAAGCGAGTCGCTTGAGCTGGCGTGCAGCGAGTGGCGCATCGGTCGCAACTATCATGATGATCGAGCCTTGCTCGGGTTTCGACGTCGCCGCGCGAGATGCGGTATGCCTGCGTGCAGCGAGTTCTCGTCCGATTGGCACGCCGTCGATGGTCAACATCGGCAAGCGGCCGAAGTTCGCGAGCACGAGCGCGCCAACGGTGAACGCCTTGCTCGCGACGCTTACCACACGCGACGCCGAACCGATGCCGCCTTTCAGATCGAAGCTCGACATGCCGCGACCCGCGCCGACCGAGCCGCGTTCAAAATCGCAAGCTGCGGAATCGAATGCTCGCGCGTAATGCGAGGCTTCAACCGCGAGCGCCTGAATATCGTTGAGGTAACCGTCGTTGCATTCGAACGCGAGCGGATTGACGGTCGGCCATTCCCGCCCGATCTGTGGATTGCTGGCGATGGCGGCGCGAATCTGCGCCTGCGCGACAGCCGCGACGCCGAACGTGTTGGTCAGCGCAATCGGCGTTTCGAGCACGCCGAGTTCTTCGATCTGCACGAGCCCGATGCTCTTGCCGAAGCCGTTGATCAAACTCGCGGCGGCGGGCACCTTGTGTCGATACGCATCGTCGCGATGCGGACGAACCACGGTGACGCCCGTTTGCGTCGCGCCTTGCGCGAGCGTGCAATGTCCGACCGTGACGCCCGATACATCGGCGATCGTGCCGAGCGGTCCCGCAGGCAATACGCCGATATGCGGCATCGGAAGAACGTTCATGGACGGTCGAGCTTCGGATCGAGTGCGTCGCGCAAGCCGTCGCCGAGCAGGTTGAACGCGAGCACCGTCAGGAAGATCGCGAGACTCGGAAACAGCGCGATATGCGGCGCCGTCACCATATCCGCGCGCGCTTCGTTGAGCATCGCGCCCCACTCGGGCGTCGGCGGTTGCGCGCCGAGGCCGAGAAACGACAGGCTCGCAGCCGTGATGATCGACGTGCCGATGCGCATCGTCAGGTACACGATCACCGACGAAATCGTGCCCGGCAGAATGTGCCGCATGATGATGGTCCAGTCCGACGCGCCGATGCTGCGCGCCGCTTCGATATACGTGAGTTGCTTGAGCATCAGCGTGTTGCCGCGCACGAGCCGCGCGAACGCGGGAATACTGAACACGGCGACGGCGGCGATCACATTGACCATGCCGTTGCCGAGTATCGCGACGATGCCGATCGCGAGCAGAATGCCGGGGAACGCGAACAGCACGTCGGCGACGCGCATCGTGATGCGGTCCCACCAGCCTTCGTAGTAGCCCGCGAGCAGGCCGAAGAACGTGCCGATGATCGCGCCGATCGCCACCGACACGAAACCCGCCGCGAGCGAAATGCGCGTGCCCGCGACGATGCGGCTGAAGATATCGCGGCCCAATGCATCGACGCCAAACCAGTGCGCCGCCGACGGCCCCGCGTTCAGTGCGTCATAGTCGAAATAGTTCTCCGGGTCGTACGGAACCAGATGCGGGCCCGCAATCGACACGGCGATGAGCAGCAGCACGAACACGCCCGCTGCGAGGGCGACATGCTGCTTGCGGAACTTGCGCCAGAACTCGCTCCAGGGCGTGCGGATCGCGCGTTCCGGTTGCGCAGGCGAGGCGGCGCGGGTGTTGTCGGCGGTCGTGCTCATGCGGGCCTCACTTGAAACGGATGGTCGGATTGATGACGGCATACAGCACGTCGACAATCAGATTGATGACGATGAATTCCAGCGAGAACAGCAGCACTTCGGCCTGAATCACGGGATAGTCGCGCATCGCAACGGCGTCGACCAGCAGGCGGCCCATGCCAGGCCAGTTGAACACCACCTCGACGACAATCGAGCCGCCGAGCAGAAAGCCGAACTGCAAGCCCATCATCGTGACGACGGGAATCATCGCGTTGCGCAGACAGTGCTTGATGACGACCCATTGTTCGGCGACGCCTTTCGCCCGCGCGGTACGCACGAAATCTTCGTTCAGCACCTCGACGAACGACGCGCGCGTGAAGCGCGCCATCACGGCGGCGACCGCCGCGCCGAGTGTGATGGACGGCAGCACATAGCTGCGCCACGATCCATCGCCGACAATCGGCAGCCAGCCGAGTTGCACGGAGAACACTTCCATCAGCAGCATGCCGAACGCGAACGCGGGAAACGAAATGCCCGACACCGCGAGCGTCATGCCGAGCCGGTCCGGCCACTGGTTGCGCCACACGGCCGACACGATGCCGATCGCCATGCCGAAGATCACGGCCCACACCATGCTGACGAGCGTGAGCAGCAGCGTCGGCATGAAGCGCTCGCCGATTTCCGCGGACACAGGACGCTTGCTGCGCGTCGAGATGCCGAAGTCGCCGTGCGCGATGCGCACGAAGAAGTTCACGAACTGCTGCGGCATCGGCTTGTCGAGACCGAGATCGGCGCGCACGAGCGCGACGGTTGCGTCGTCGGCTTCGGGGCCGGCTGCGAGCCGCGCGGGATCGCCGGGCAGCATGTGCACGAACAGGAACACGAGGCCGGCGACGATGACGAGCGTCGGCAGCAGGCCGAGCAATCGTTTGACGAGAAAGTTCAGCATAGAGCGATCCGCTATCGGAGAAGCGTGTGCGGCGATCACGCTGGCCCGAAACGCGCATCGCTCGCTTCGGGCACAGCGTCGGACATACGATTTACTTCAACGCGATTTCATCGAAGTTGAACGAGCCGTCCGGCGCGACATACGCACCCGAGAGCCGCTTGCTGCGCGCATACACGATCTTTTCCTTGACGAGGAAAATCCACGGCGCGTCCGTCCAGATGCGCTTTTGCGCGTCGCCATAGAGTGCGGCCTTCTGCGCGCGGTCCGTCGTTTCGAGCGCCTTGGTCAGATCGCTGTCGACGTTATCGTTCTTGTAGTACGCGGTGTTCACGAGCTTCGGCGGGATCGACGACGATGCGAGCAGCGGCGTGATGCCCCAGTCCGCTTCGCCCGTCGACGACGACCAGCCGATGTAGTACATCCGGACGGGCGCCGTCGCCGGGTCTTGCGCGCTTTCCACCTTCGCGACACGCTGGCCCGCTTCGAGTGCCTCGACGCTCGCCTTCACGCCGACTTGCGCCAGTTGCTGCTGCACGAACTGGATCGTCTTTTGCGACGTCGAGTTGTTGTACGCGGACCAGAGCGTCGTTTCGAAACCGTTCGGATAGCCCGCTTCCTTCAGCAGCGCGCGCGCCTTCGCGGGATCGTACGGCCACGGGCCGAGCTTCGTCGCGTAATCGACGCCTTCGGGAATCACGCCGTCGGCGGGCACCGCATAGCCCGCGAACGCGACCTTCGCGAGCGCTTCCTTGTTGATCGCGTAGTTCAGCGCCTCGCGCACCTTCGGGTTGTCGAACGGCTTCTTGGTCGTGTTCAGGCTGACGTAGCGGTTGATGATCGACGGCGTGGCGATGATGTCGAGCTTCGGGCTCGATTGCAGCGTGCCCGCCTGCTCGAACGGAATGCGGAACGCGAAGTCCGCCTCGCCCGTGCGCACCAGCGCCGCGCGCGTGTTGTTGTCGACAACCGGCTTCCAGTCGATTTCGTCGATCTTCGGATAGCCCTTCTTCCAGTAGCCGTCGAACTTCTTCACCGTCAGGTCGCCAGCGGGGTCCCATTTGACGAGTTCGAACGGACCCGTGCCGACGGGATGAAACGCGAGATCCTTGCCGTACTTTTTGATCGCGTCGGGCGAGATCATTACGGCCGACGGATGCGCGAGCACGTTGACGAACGCCGAGAAAGGCGCCTTCAGCGTGATCTTCACCGTGTACGGATCGACGA
This sequence comes from Paraburkholderia bengalensis, assembly GCF_037126505.1. NCBI lineage: Bacteria > Pseudomonadati > Pseudomonadota > Betaproteobacteria > Burkholderiales > Burkholderiaceae > Paraburkholderia > Paraburkholderia bengalensis. The sequence goes on along the minus strand of NZ_JACFYJ010000038.1, from coordinate 68,071 downwards.
CTTCCGTCTTCTCGATGCGGCTGAACATGTTGTAGCGCTTCAGCTTGTTGGCAGGATCGGTCACGCGCTCGAAGGTCGCTTTCACGGCGGCCGCGTTGAAGTCGGTGCCGTCCTGGAACTTCACGCCCTGGCGCAGCTTGAACGTGTAGACGCGCGCGTCGGGACTCGCTTCGTAGCTCGTCGCCAGCACGTTGACGAGCTTCATGTCCTTGTCGAAGCCGAACAGGCCTTGATAGAACGATTTCGACACGGCTTGCGACAGTGTGTCGTTGGCGTCGTACGGGTCGAGCGTCGTGAACGTCGAGTCGACGGCCATCACGGCGGTTTGCGCGGCGTGGGCGGCACCGCAAGCGAGCATCGCAAAGACCAGCGCGCCCTCGTCACGAGCGAACGCAGGCGCAACGGTTGAAGCAGGGAAGGCGTAGTCATCGTTTCAGAACTCCACTGAGCAAGTGAACTGCTTGTTGTCGTGCCGCTGGTCCGCGCGGCTTCTGGTTGAGGTGAGACGGCTGGGTTGACTAGTAAGCGCCACCGATCCGGTGCGCGGCCACGAAATGATCCGGCCCGACGGCGACGAGCGGCGCGACGGCGGGTTCGTCGTCGAGCGCGCGAATCGGGCTCGGCAATTCGTCGGCGGCCAGCACGCGTTTCGCGTGCCGCCGCGCGGGGTCGGCGACGGGCACGGCGCCCATCAGCTTCTTCGTGTACGGATGCTGCGGCGATTCGAACACCGCGCGACGCGGGCCGATTTCGACGATCTGTCCGAGATACATCACCGCGACGCGATGGCTGATGCGCTCCACGACGGCCATGTCGTGCGAGATGAACAGATACGCCACACCTAGTTCGCGCTGCAGGTCGAGCATCAGATTGACGATCTGCGCCTGCACGGAGACGTCGAGCGCCGACACCGACTCGTCCGCGATCACGACTTTCGGATTGAGCGCGAGCGCACGCGCAATCGCGATGCGCTGACGCTGGCCGCCTGAGAATTCATGCGGATAGCGGCGCGCGGCGTCGGCGGGCAGACCGACCTTGTCGAGCAGCCATGCGACGCGATCCTGCGCCTCCTTGCCGCTCGCGACGTTGTGCACGAGCAGCGGTTCCATGATCGAGAAGCCGACCGTCAGACGCGGATTGAGCGACGCGAACGGGTCCTGGAAGATGAACTGGATATCGCGCCGCAGCGCCTGCAAAGAAGGGCCGCTCAACGAGCTGATGTCCTTGCCGTCGAACTCGATGCTGCCGCTCTGGCTTTCGACGAGACGCAACAGCGAACGGCCTGTCGTCGATTTGCCGCAACCCGATTCGCCGACCAGCGCGAGCGTTTCGCCCGCATGCAGGTCGAAGCTGACGCGCTCGACGGCATGCACGCGGCCCGTGAGCTTGCCGAACAGGCCGCTGCGCACGGGAAAGCGCGTAACGAGATCGCGCACGCGCAGAACCGGTTGGGCAGGCTGGTACTGCGCGGCATCGCCATGTGCGGCATCGCCATGTGCGGCGTCGTCATGTACCGCGCGCGCTGCGTGCGACGTGTGCGATGTGTGCGCGTGCTCGCCATCGAGTGTGAGCAGGTGGAACTTCGCGGGCGCATTCGTGCCCTGCATCGAGCCGAGTTTCGGCACGGCGGCGAGCAGCGCCTTCGTATAGGGATGCGCGGGCGCGGCGAACAGTCGGGCCGACTCGCCTTCCTCGACTTTCTCGCCGCGATACATCACCAGCACGCGGTCCGCGACTTCGGCGACGACGCCCATATCGTGCGTGATGAAGATCACGCCCATGTTCATCTCGTCCTGCAGGCCGCGTATCAGCTGCAGGATTTGCGCCTGGATCGTCACGTCGAGTGCGGTGGTCGGCTCGTCGGCGATCAGCAGCGAAGGCTTGCACGACAGCGCCATCGCGATCATCACGCGCTGCCGCATGCCGCCCGACAACTGATGCGGATAGCGCGCGGCCACGCGGCGCGCCTCGGGAATGCGCACGAGATCGAGCAGGCGCAACGTTTGCGCGCGCGCTTCGCTGCGGTTCATGTTCTGATGCAGCGCAATCGCTTCGCCGATCTGGTCGCCAACCGTGAAGACGGGATTGAGCGATGTCATCGGCTCCTGGAAGATCATCGCGATGTCCGCGCCGCGAACGGAGCGCATCGTCGCTTGCGAGGCCCGCGCAAGATCGAGCACGCTGCCGTTGCGTCTGCGAAACGCGATGCTGCCGTTCGCGATGCGTCCGCCGCCATGTTCGACGAGACGCATCAACGCGAGCGACGTCACCGACTTGCCCGAGCCCAACTCGCCGACGATCGCCAGCGTCTCGCCGCGATCGACGGACAGCGACAGGTCGCGCACCGCGTTGAACGTGCTGTCGCCGCGACGGAACGAGACCGTCAGGCGGTCGATATCGACGACGCATTGCGGCGGCAGGTTATCGAGCGGACGGGTCTTGTCAGGCGTGTTCGGCACGATGGTTTCTCCCGGCATCTGAGGCAGTGATTGGCGTGAGCGTTGCGGCTAGCGGTAGATCGCCGTGACGGCCGCTTCGCCGACGCGCGCGTAGCCGCGATACATGCCTTCCGTGTTGAACGGCAGCACGACGTTGCCGCGTGCGTCGACGGCGATCAGGCCGCCGCGCCCATCGATGCGCGGCAAGCGGTTCATGACGACGTCGTTGGCCGCTTCCTCCAACGTCACGCCGCGATACGCCATTTGCGCGGCTACGTCGTAGGCGGCGACCATGCGCATGAACATCTCGCCGGAACCCGTGGTCGACACGGCGCAGGTGGCGTCATCGGCATAGCAGCCCGCGCCGATGAGCGGCGCATCGCCGACGCGGCCCAACTGCTTGTTCGTGATGCCGCCCGTCGACGTCGCGGCGGCGACGTGGCCGTACAGATCGACGGCGACCGCGCCGACCGTGCCGAACTTGCTGTTGGGATCGATGGGTTCGTGCGGCAGCGCGTCGTCGTTGACGGCGGCGTCTTGCGCGGCGAGTGTTGCGCCGTCGTGATCGAGCATCGCACGCTGCTGCTCGCGCGCAAGCTGCCACTGACGATAGCGCGCGTCGGTGTGAAAGTGCGACGGATCGACGAAATCGAGTCCCTGCGCCTGGGCGAACGCTTCCGCGCCTTCCGCCGTGAACATCACGTGTTCGCTGTACTCGAGCACGTGGCGCGCGGCGACGATGGGATTGCGCACGCGCTTCACGCACGACACCGCGCCCGCTTCGAGTGTGCGGCCGTCCATGATCGAAGCGTCGAGTTCGTGCGTGCCCGCCGACGTGAACACGGCGCCGTGCCCGGCGTTGAACAGCGGGCAATCTTCGAGAAGGCGCACGGCTTGCGTGACGGCGTCGAGCGCGCTGCCGCCGTCGGCGAGCACCTGCTGCGCGGCGACGAGCACCGCGCGCAATTCGGCGTGGTAACGCGCTTCCATGTCGGAGGCCATCGACGCGCGCACGATCGTGCCCGCGCCGCCGTGAATCGCGATTACGGCTTTGGTGTTCATGGCTTTTTCTTTGCCTTCGTAGTGGTGGGCCGCGTGGATGGGTTCGGGTGGTCGCGCAGCGCCGAGGTGTCGGTGAGCCAGGGCAGCACGAATCCGGTCATCTCGGCGGCGGACTGCGCGGAACGCTTCGCGCGGTACGCAACGGCGTCGCACAACGCTTCGATCACGGCGAGGACGGTCGCCTCGGAAGTTGCCGCGAGCCGCCGCTCCGCGCGGATGAAGAGCGAGCGGGTCGCGAGCACGGCGAGCGGCGACGCCGGACCGTCGGTCAAGGCAAGCACGTCCGCGCCGAGACTGGCCGCGCGGCGCGCGAGCTCGATCGTATCGTCGACATAGCGCGGGAACGCGATCGCAATCACGAGATCGCCCTTGCGCGCGTTGAAGAGGCGGCGCGCGGCGTGTGTCGGCCCTCCGATCAGCGCAAGCGATTGCACGTTGTCGTGATATGGCAGCAGGTTGTGCTCCATCAGGCTCGCCAGAAACGCGCTCGCGCCGGAGCCGAGGATGAACACGCGCCGCGCGGCGATGATCGCCTCGACGGCGGCCTGCGCCGCGGCGTTGTCGATTGCGTGACGCGTCGTGCTGAGATTGGCGGCCGCCTGTTCGAGCGATGCGCCGAAAAGCTCGTCGCCCGTTGTTTGCGATTCCTGTGCCGAGCGTAAGCGCTCGACGGGCGCGAGTGTCGCCTCGAAGCCTCGCACGAGTGCTTCGCGAAACGCCGGATAGCCGTCGAAGCCGAGCGCGCGGGCGAAGCGGTTTGCTGTCGCGACCGAGGCGCCGACGGCGTTCGCCAGCTCGTCGATGCGCATGGTCGCGGCCCGGAACTGGTTGGCCAGCACGAATTCGCCCATGCGCCGATGGACCGGCGTGAGGACGGCCATCGCGGCAGTGATGCGCGCGGCGATAGCGGGCTCGGCGGCAACGGGGGACCTGGGGCTGTGACGGGACATCGAACGTTGCGGTCGGATTGTGATGGATCGAAAGTGAAAGCGAATTTACATGAAAACTATCCGATGAAAATAAATTTTCTTTCGGATAGGGGTTTGTACGGGGAGCGGCTCGAAGCCCGAACGTGCAAAGGCCCGCCTGGCGCCGGATTCGGCATCTGGCGTTCTCTGCCTGCAGTGGTGCCATCTCTCGCGCCGCTGGCTGTGCAGTTTCTTGGGATGGCCAGACGAAGGGAAAGTGCGGAAGCAACGGGAGGCTTGCGCTTTTTTATCCGCTAGCCGTCTTTATGTCGGGCCACGATGCGCGACGGTTGTGTGTCGTGGCTCTTTGTTTTTGTTTTAGGTGGTGAGGTGAGGGTTTTCGGGAGTGAGTTTTGTATTGCGCGTTTTTGCACCGCAGGTGCCCGCGCGGGGCGATAGCCCAAAATGAGAACGTCCCTATTTTCAAGGGACTTTTCTGTTTTTCGAGCGGGCGCGCAAAAGGGCGCGGGTGCGTTCTGCGTACCGCCGCTATGCGCAGCGTCGTTCAAAGGTGAGGCTTTTCGGGACTCCGCTATCCGACACGCTGAAAGAGGGTTACTGCGGCAACTCCCTCACATCCGCCGTCGCCACGGCACCGAACGTCTCGCTCAACGCATAGTCGATCAGCTTGACGGCCGATTCCTCCGGCGTCGACAGCTTGCCGCTGCGCTTCAACTCTTCGAACTTCTCACGCATCGGAAACTTGTCGATGCCCGTCGAGCGAAGCTCTGCCTGCATGTTCGTATCGACGACACCCGGCGCGACGCTGCAGATGCGCAGCGCCCGATTCTGGTCGAGCGCGACGGCGCGCGCGTGATGATCGAGCGCGGCCTTGGTCGCGCAGTAAATGCTCCAGCCGGAATAAGGATGGCGCGCCGCACCGCTCGAAACATGCACGATGCGCCGGTCGCTCGCATCCGGGCTCGCGGCGGCGAACGCGCTCGACAGCATCAGCGGCGCCGACACGTTCAACGCGACGGCTTGCGCGATGGCGGCGGCGTCCTGCGTTTCGACGGGACCGATCGGTTGCACCACGCCCGCATTGTTGAATAGCAGCGCGGTCTGCGCGCCTTTCAGAAAGCTGGCCAGCGTATCGCCCGCGAGAAACTGCGCGAGACGTTGCGCATCGGAAAGATCGACTTCGACCTGATCGAAGCCGGCTTGACCCGTGAGCGACGCGTTGCGCGAACGCGAAAGACCCAGCACCGCAATGCCGCGAGCGAGCAGTTGCCCGGCGAGAGACGCGCCGAGCCCGCGCGTATGACCCGTGACGATGGCGCGAACAGAAGTAGTAGCGTTCATGTCGATGTGCGAGATATTGGATGAGCTTGCCATTTTCTCACGCACACTGAACGTGTGCCGCCGCGCGGATCAGTCCTGCCGGAAGCGCTCGCGATACTGCTTCGGCGTCGCGCCGATGCGCTTCGTGAAGACGATGCGCATGCGGTCGGCCGTGCCGAAGCCGCAATCGTAGGCCACCGTCTTCAGCGCGGCGCCGCTGCTTTCCAGCAGCTTGCGCGCCGCGTCCATCCGCGCGCGTTCGACGAACTCGTGCGGCGTCACGCCCGTGTCCTGCACGAAGATGCGCGCGAAGTTGCGCGCGCTCATGCCCGCGACATCGGCAAGCTGCTTCACCGTGAAGTTGTGCCGGATGTTGGCCATCACATGGGCCTGCACCTTCGCGACGGGCGAGGTTTCGTCGGCGGGCGCCGTGAGGTAAGGGCTGAACTGCGACTGCCCGCCCTGGCGCTGCGAAAACACCACCAGGCGCTTCGCGACTTTCAACGCGGTCTGCGGGCCGTGGTCTTCCGTGACGAGCGCGAGCGCGAGATCGATGCCCGCCGTCACGCCCGCCGACGTCACGAGCCGATCGTCGCGCAGATAGATGCGGTCGAAATCGACGCGCGCTTTCGGAAATTGCGTCGCCAGTTGTTGCGCGTGCTGCCAGTGCGTCGTGACGTTGCGTCCGTCGAGCAGGCCCGCGTGGCCCAACGCGAATGCGCCTGTGCAAATAGAGCCGTAGCGCGGGCATTGCGACGCGACGTTCGCGAGCCACGCAGTGAGTCGCGCATCGGGCACGCTCTCGGGCAGCGCCGGGCCGCCTGCCATCAGCGCGAGATCGAACGCGCCATGACGATCGAATGTTTCGTCGGCCGTCAGCGTGATGCCGTTCGACGCGCGCAACGGCGCGCTGTCGGCGGCAAGGAGCTTCACCTCATAACGGTCGCGGCCGTCGATGAACAGATTCGCCTCGGCGAATACATCGACGGGACCGGCGACATCCAGCGCCTGCACGCCTGGAAAGATCGCGATGGCAACGCTCGGCATTCAGTGACCTCGCAGACGGCGCATGAACGAAAACGGCAGCAGACGACGTGCGCCTGGCAGCAAACGACGGCGCGCGCAGGTTGATGACGGCCTCGCGGGCAACAATACTGAAGCCATCGACACCCCGCACACGGGAGGAACCCAGGATGGAACAGCATAGCAAATCTGCCTGCAATGCCGACATGCAGGACCACGCGGCGCGCTTCGAGTATCGCGATGACATGATCGATCAGGCGCTGATGGATACGTTCCCTGCCAGCGATCCCATTTCGTTCGCCGGGCTGGATTGAATATCGGGTGCTAGCGCGGGCTGCTAGCGCCGGGTGCGAGCGTTCACGCCGCGCTCGCGGCACAATATGGCGCAACTTCATTGCGTCTTTCTCCCGACATGGTCCTGAAGAACCTGCTTCGCCGCCTCGACCTCACGACCCTGCAACTCTTCATCGCCGTCTATGAGGAACGCACGCTTACACGCGCCGCGGAACGCGAGGCCATCGCCGTGTCCGCGGCGAGCAAGCGTCTTCTCGAACTGGAGCAGGCGGTAGGCGCGACGCTCTTTCAGCGCAATGCGCGCGGCATGACGCTCACGCCCGCAGGCGAGACGCTGCTGCATCACGCGCGGCGCGTGATGCGCGACATCGAGAACATCGGCATCGAACTCGCGGGCCACGCGAGCGGCGTGCGCGGCTACGTGCGGATGATGGCGAACCTGTCGGCGATCGTCGAATTTTTGCCGGAAGACTTGCGGGCGTTTCTCGCCGCCAACGACCGCGTGAAGATCGACCTCGAAGAGCGGCCGAGCGCGGGCGTCGTCGAAGCGGTCGCGGACAGTCTCGCCGATCTCGGCATCTGTTCGGGCGAAGCGGACGCGCGCGGCCTGGAAGTGACGCACTATCGGCACGACGCGTTGTGCGTCGTGATGCGCGACGATCATCCGCTCGCCAACCGCGAAAGCATTGCGTTCGAAGACACGCTCGACAGCGACCACGTCGGCCTGCATTCGGCGAGTTCGATCAACGCGCGCACGCATATGGCCGCGCGCCAGGCGGGCAAGCCGCTGAAGCTGCGCATCCACGTGCCCGGCTTCGACGCCGTGTGCCGGATGGTGCAGGCGGGCATGGGCGTCGGCGTGTTGCCCATCAACGTGTACCGCATCATGGGGCGGCCGCTCGGTCTCGCCTGCGTGGCGCTGTCGGACGAATGGGCGGAGCGCGATCTCATCATCGTCACGCGTGATCCGGCGCGTCTGTCGCCCGTCGCGCGCCTGCTGTTCGATCATCTGAGGTCGGTGGAAGCCTTGTCCGGCAAGGCTTAGCGCAGAGCGTTCGTGAACCGCGAACGGTCGTTGGCGAAATGCGGTTGGACGCTCCCGCAGTCTCGCTTCTAACCTTGTCTCCAACCTGAAACAAAGATTGGAGACAGCATCATGAGTGGTCCGTTGCAGGGTATTCGCGTCGTCGAGATCGGCACGCTGATCGCAGCGCCGTTCGCCGCGCGCCTGCTCGCCGAGTTCGGCGCGGAGGTCATCAAGATCGAAGCGCCCGAAACGGGCGACCCGCTGCGCAAATGGCGCAAGCTGCACGAGGGCACCTCGCTCTGGTGGTATCTGCAATCGCGCAACAAGAAGTCGATCTGCGTGAATCTGAAGTCGGCGCAAGGCGCCGACGTCGTCAAGCGTCTCGCCGCCGACGCCGACATCGTCATCGAAAACCTGCGCCCCGGCGCGCTCGAAAAGCTCGGCCTCGGCTGGGACGTGCTGCACGCGATCAACCCGAAGCTCACGATGGTCCGCATTTCCGGTTATGGACAGACCGGGCCGTATCGCGATCGTCCCGGCTTCGGCGCGATCGGCGAAGCGATGGGCGGCATCCGCTATACGACGGGCGACGTCGACGGCGCGCCCGCGCGCGTCGGCGTGAGCCTCGGCGATTCGCTTGCATCGCTGCACGGCGTGATCGGCGCGCTGATGTCGCTGCTGCGCGTGAAGACGGGGCAGGGCGACGGACAGGTGGTGGACGTATCGCTCGTCGAAAGCGTGTTCAACCTGATGGAAAGCCTCGTGCCGGAATACGACCTGCTCGGCCATGTGCGCGAGCGCAGCGGCGGCGCGTTGCCGGGCATCGCGCCGTCCAACACGTATCGCACGGAAGACGGCGGCTTCGTCGTGATCGCGGGCAATAGCGACCCGATCTTCAGGCGGCTGATGCAGGTGATCGGCCGTCCCGATCTCGCGGATGATCCCGCGCTCGCGCGCAACGACGGACGCGTCGCGCAAAGCGCGATGCTCGATGCCGCGATCACCGCGTGGACCTCGCACCATTCGATCGACGACGTGCTCGACGCGCTCGAACGCGCGGAAGTGCCGTCGGGCCGCATCTACTCCGTGGCCGACATCGTCGCCGATCCGCACTACGCAGCGCGCGACATGCTGCTCGCGGCTGAATTGCCGGGCGGCGCGTCGGTGAAGATGCCGGGCATCGTGCCGAAGCTGTCCGACACGCCGGGTGAAGTGCGCTGGCAAGGTCCCGCCCTCGGCGAGCATACGTCGAGCGTGCTGGCCGGTCTCGGTTATGAACAGAGCGACATCGAGCGGCTGCGCCGCGAAGGAGCCGTGCAATGAAATTCGATCAGGACGACATTCGCTTCGACACGTTGATCGTGCAGGAAGTCGCACCGCGCGACGGCTTGCAGATCGAACCGACATGGGTCGAAACGGCGGATAAGATCGCGTTGATCGATCAGCTGTCGACGGCGGGCTTTACGCGCATCGAGGCGGGCTCGTTCGTGTCGCCGAAGGCGATCCCTGCGTTGCGCGACGGCGAAGCCGTATTCACGCAGATTCAACGGCGCGAAGGGGTGATCTTCGTCGCGCTGGTGCCGAACGTGAAGGGCGCCGAGCGCGCGTTGAACGCGCGCGCGGACGAATTGAATCTCGTGATGTCCGCGAGCCAGACGCATAACCGCGCCAACATGCGGATGAGTTGCGAGGCGTCGCTCGATGCATTCGGCGACATCGTGCGGCTTGCGAAACACTTTCCCGTGTCGCTGAATGCGACGGTGGCGACGGCGTTCGGCTGTCCGTTCGAAGGCAAGATCGACGAAGACCGCGTGGTGTCGATCGTCGATGCGTATCGCGAGATGGGCATCAACGGCATCACGCTCGCCGATACGACGGGCATGGCGAATCCGCGCCAGGTTGCGCGGCTCGTCAAACGCGTGCTGCAACGCGTGCCCGCCGCCGCGCTCACGCTGCACTTTCACAACACGCGCGGCCTGGGTCTCGCGAATGTGCTGGCCGCGTACGAAGCCGGCGCGCGGCGTTTCGATGCGGCGCTCGGCGGCCTCGGCGGCTGTCCTTTCGCGCCGGGCGCGTCGGGCAACATCTGCACGGAGGACCTCGTCAACCTGTGCGACGAGATGGGCATTCCGACGGGCATCGACCTGCAAAAGCTGATCGCGTTGTCGCGCACGTTGCCCGCGCTGCTGGGGCATGACGTGCCGGGTCAGTTGATGAAAGCGGGCCGCAATTGCGATGTGCACCCCGTTCCCGACTACGTGCGCAGTATCTGAAGTTCATCCACACGAACGACATCGACGACCGGACGGCGAATCCGGCCAACAAGGAGACAGGCATGAGCACACCCAACGCAGTCGCGGCGGACAGCCGCGACAACACACTATCGGCGACCGCCGACATCATCAGGAAGGTCACGTGGCGGCTGATGCCGCTCATCATGATCTGCTATCTGTTCGCGTTCTTCGACCGCATCAACATCAGCTTCGCGAAGTTCCAGCTGCAAAGCGATCTGGGCTTTTCCGACACCGCGTATGGCCTCGGCGCGAGTCTCTTCGTGATCGGCTATGTGCTGTTCGAGGTGCCGAGCAACCTGCTGCTGTACAAGGTCGGCGCGCGCAAATGGATCGCGCGGATCATGATTTCATGGGGTCTCGCAACGGCCGCGATGGTGTTCGTCAACAACGAATGGCAGTTCTACGGGCTGCGCTTCGTGATCGGCGCGATGGAAGCAGGCTTTGCGCCGGGCGTGCTCTACTATCTGACGCTGTGGTTTCCGGCGAGCTATCGCGGACGCGTGACGTCGCTGTTGTTCCTCGCGTCGGCGTTCTCGGGTCTGGTCGGCGCGCCGATCTCGGGCCTCGTGCTCGGGCAGATGGACGGCGTGTTCGGCATTCGCGGCTGGCATTGGCTGTTCATGCTCGGCGGCCTGCCGTGCGTCGTGCTGGGCATCCTTGTGCTGAAGGTGCTGAAGGACCGTATCGAAGACGCGGGTTGGCTGTCGCCGTCGGAGAAAACGTATTTGTCGAGTCAGATCGCGCAACAGGCGCAGCCGACCACGCACGGTCATTCGCTGCTCGGCGCGATTCGCACGCCTGGGTTCCTCACGCTCGGCCTTGTTTATTTCCTCATCCAGATTGCCTCGTATGGCCTGAATTTCTGGGCGCCGCATCTGATTCGCAGCGCAGGCACGCAGAGCCCGACGATCATCGGTCTGCTCACGGCCGTGCCTTACATCTGCGGCGCAATCTGCATGGTGGTGGTGGGGCGGATGTCGGATGCGTCGGGCGAGCGGCGCAAGTTCGTCAGCGTGTTGCTGTTGATGGCAGCCGTCGGGTTCTTCGCAGCCGGCTTCTTCGACAAGCAGACGACCATGCTCGTTGTCGCGCTCGCCGTGCTGGGCGGCGGCGTGATCGCTTCGATTCCCGCCTTCTGGGCGCTGCCGCCGAAGCTCGTGACGGGCGCGGGCGCAGCGGGCGGCATCGCGCTGATCAACACGCTGGGACAGTTGGGCGGCATCGTGAGCCCGGTGATGGTGGGACGCGTGCGCGACGTAACGGGCAGCACGACCCCCGCTCTGTATGTGATCGGCGCGTTGAGCCTGATTTGCGCGTTGATCGTGCTGGTTGGCTTGCCGCAGTCGTTGCGCCAGAAGGATCACACCGGGCCTACGAAAACATGATGCGTTGAAGCACGCATCACGAACAAAAAACGCACGGCATCGCGCCGTGCGTTTTTCATTTGAGCCGTTGATTCACGCCTTCAACTTCACTGCCGCCGCATCTTCGCGCGATTGCACCTGCAACACTGCATCGCGCTTGTCGAGCAGATGCTGCCGCAAGATCGCACTCAGACGCTTGCCGTCGCGTGCTTCAAGCGCCTTCAGCATTTCATCGTGATCGTGAATCGCGCTGTCCCACTTCGGCGTCTGGAAGTTCGAGCGAAAGCGCATCGCCTGCAAGCGGCGATTCAACGACAGATACGTCTGCCGCAAAGCCGAATTGCGCGCGGCTTCGTTGATCTTGTCGTGGATCGCCTGGTTGCGGCTGTAGTAACCGGCCAGGTCGTTCTGCGCGCGGCACGCGAGCATCGCGTAATGCAGCGCCTTGATCTCGCCGAGTTCGGCCGCCGTCATCCGCTCGGCGGCGAGTTCGCCTGAGAACGCTTCGAGTCCGCTCATCAGTTCGAACATCTCCCGCATCTCGGCTTCCGACATCTTCGACACCGACGCGCCGCGATTCGGCTCGATTTCGATCAGCCCCTCCGCCGCGAGCACCTTCAGCGCCTCGCGCAGCGGCGTGCGCGAAATGCCCAGCGTCTCGCACAGTTCGCGCTCGTTCAGTTTTTTGCCCGGCTCCAACGCGCCTTCGACGATGAAGCGCCGGATGTGCTCGACCACCGTGTCGTGCAAACGCTGGCGTTCGACCTTCGGCATCAGGGGCGGCGGCGTCAGGCCTGCGTCAATGTCCGAATTTTGCATACAAAAATCCTCAAGCACGATGTGCACCAATTTTAAAGCAACGGACGTGTATGGCGGTGATAGCAGGGGTAAACACTGCCTTGGGTTTGTCACAGTCTCTTTGTTATAGTTTTTTGCATGCAAAATTCAAATTGAGGAGATCGACCGATGCTGAAGCTCGACTTTCATCCCGCAGGCCGCCACTTTTTGCAGATTCCGGGTCCGAGCCCGGTGCCCGACCGCATCCTGCGGGCGATGAGCTATCCGACCATCGACCATCGCGGCCCCGAGTTCGGCGCGCTCGGCCTGAAGGTGTTGGAAGGCATCAAGAAGATCTTCAAGACGCAGCAGCCTGTCGTCATCTATCCGGCGTCGGGCACGGGCGCGTGGGAAGCGGCGCTCTCCAACACGCTGAGCCCCGGCGACCACGTGCTGATGTTCGAGACGGGCCACTTCGCGACGCTGTGGAAGAAGATGGCCGAGAACCTTGGCCTGAAGCCGGAGTTTCTCGGGCTTCCCGGCATCGAAGGCTGGCGGCGCGGCGTGCAGCCGCAAATGATCGAAGCGCGTCTGCGCGAAGACACGCAGCACGCGATCAAGGCCGTGTGCGTCGTCCACAACGAAACCTCGACGGGCGTCACCTCCGACATCGCCGCCGTGCGCCGCGCGATCGATGCAGCGGGCCATCCCGCGCTGCTGCTCGTCGATACGATCTCGGGCCTTGCGTGCGCCGACTATCGTCATGACGAATGGGGCGTCGACGTGACCGTTTCCGGTTCGCAGAAGGGCTTGATGCTGCCGCCTGGCATCAGCTTCAACGCCGTGTCGCAGAAGGCGCTCGAAGCCGGCAAGCAGGCGAAGCTGCCGCGCGCGTTCTGGGACTGGACCGAAATCATCGACATGAACAAGAGCGGCTACTGGCCGTACACGCCCAACACGAACCTGCTGTACGGGCTCTCGGAAGCGCTCGACATGATTCTCGGCGAAGGGCTCGACAACGTGTTCGCGCGTCACGACCGTCTCGCCGAAGCGTGCCGGCGCGCGGTGCGCGCGTGGGGCCTCGAGATTCAATGCGCCGATCCCGCCGTCTATAGCCCGGTGTTGACGGGCGTGATGATGCCGGAAGGCATCGATGCCGACGCCGTGCGCAAGGTCATCTACGAACGGTTCGACATGTCGCTTGGCACGGGCCTCGGCAAGATGAAAGGGCGCATGTTCCGCATCGGGCATCTCGGCGACTGCAACGACCTGACGCTGATGGCGACGCTGGCAGGCTGCGAAATGGGCTTGCAGCTCGCGGGCGTGCCCGTTGCCGCGAGCGGTTTGTCCGCCGCGATGTCGTTCCTGATGTCGCAGCCCAACGCGCCAAAGCTCAAAGCCGTCGCGTGATCTGCCGATAAACATCCGTTGAAGCAAAAACAACCACGAAGTACCGCGCGCCTGGCCAGCGCGACGCATCGCAAGAACAGAAAGACAAACACGCAAGCAAACCACCAACGACGCGACCAACGCCAACGGCAGACCCTGCAGACGGCGGTTCGCGCGGCATGAAGGCCGGACACGCCGCGCGAACACGCCGTTCACCAGCAACGGAGACAGACGATGAAGCGGTTTCGTGTGACCAGTGCGACCAGTATCGTTCTATTGATGCTATGCATCATGTACTTCATCACTTACCTTGACCGCGTCAACGTCAGCACGGCGGCGGCGGGCTTCGGCAAGGAGTTTCATCTTTCGCATACGGAAATCGGCCTCGTGTTCTCGGCCTTCGCCTATCCGTACCTCGTGTTCCAGATCATCGGCGGCTGGGTCAGCGACCGCTTCGGCGCGAAACGCACGTTGATCGCATGCGGCGCGATCTGGGCATTCGCGACGCTGCTGACTGGCTTCGCGGGCGGCCTCGTCTCGCTGCTGTTCGCGCGGCTGCTGCTCGGTTTCGGCGAAGGCGCGACTTTTCCCGCCGCGACGGCGGCGATGTCGCGCTGGGTCGCGAAAGAAAAGCGCGGCTTTGCACAGGGCATCACGCACGCGGCGGCGCGCATCGGCAATGCGGTTGCGCCCGGCGTGATCGTGCTCGTGATGACGACGTGGGGCTGGCGCGAATCGTTCTATATTTGCGGCGCATTCAGCCTGTTGTGGGTCATCGTGTGGGCGCTGACCTTCACCGAGTATCCGAAAGAGCATCGCCGCATCACGCAGGCGGAACTCGACGTATTGCCCAAGCCGAAAGGAAAGGCCGCGAACGTGCCGTGGAAGGCCCTCTTCAAGCGCATGACGCCCGTGACGATCGTGTACTTCTGCTATGGCTGGACGCTGTGGCTGTTCCTGAGCTGGATTCCGCAGTACTTTCTGCACAGCTATCAGCTCGACCTGAAGAAGTCGGCAGTATTCGCTTCGGCCGTGTTCTTCGCGGGCGTGATCGGCGATACGCTGGGCGGCATCGTTACCGACAAACTCTTCGAGCGCACAGGTAGCCTCAAGCGCGCGCGCAGCTGGATGGTGTCGATCTGCATGCTGCTCACGCTCGCGTCGCTCGTGCCGCTGATGCTCACGCACAACCTGTATGTGTCGATGGTGTGTCTGTCGGCGGGCTTCTTCTTCGCCGAGATGACGATCGGCCCGATGTGGGCGATCCCGATGGACATCGCGCCGGAATATTCAGGCACGGCGAGCGGCATGATGAACACGGGCTCGGCGCTCGCGGCCATCATTTCGCCCGTGCTGTCCGGCTATCTGATCGACACGTTCGGCAACTGGGAGTTGCCGTTCGCGGGCAGCATGCTGCTGATGGCCATCGGCGTCGTGCTCGCCTTCCGCATGCAACCCGAAAGCCGCTTCGCGGTCGGCGCAGAGCCGGGCGCGCAACCCGCCACGCCGTGAGGCGTGCACCACGCTAACGTTCGAATGACCATGCTGAGCCAACAACTTGCCGACGCGCGCGCCGACCACACGACGCTCGCGTCGCTGTCCCCCGACCTCGTTCCCGCCGATATGAACGCCGCGTACGCGATCCAGCATGCGTTGCTGGCGCAGCGCGGCGCCCGCATCGGCGGCTGGAAGATCGGCGCGAAATCCGCCGAGGGCGCGATCCAGGGCGCGCCGCTGCCTTCGACAGACCTTCATCTTGACGGCACACGTTTGCCGCGCGCGCACTACACGCCGCTCGGGCTTGAACTGGAGATTGCGTTTCGGTTCGGGCGAGCTTTCGAGCCTTCCGCGAACGCGTATCACGAAGTCGAAGTGCTCGCCGCCATCGATTCAATGGCGGCGACCATCGAGATCGTCGCGAGCCGCTTCGCGCAGTGGCCGAACGTGGACAAGCTCGCGCAACTCGCCGACCTGCAGAATCATGGCGCGCTGATCGTCGGCGAGTTCTCGAAGTATCGGCGCGATTTTCCGTTCGTCGCGCCCGCCCTTCGCTTCACGTTCGACGGGCAGGACGTGGTGAAGGCTACGCCTTCGAATCCGTGCGGCGACCCGCGGCGTTTGCTGACGTGGCTCGTCAATCACTGCACGCAGCATCATCGAATAGCGGTGACGCCCGACATCGTCGTGACGACTGGCTCGTACACGGGCATGTTCTTTCCGCAGCATGCGGGCACGGCGCGCGGGCAGATCGAAGGGCTTGCGCCCGTGAGCGTCACGCTCGAATAGCCCTGCTTTTCAAGCCTCTTTCCGGCCGAAGCTCATGTCGAACCCGAACCTGCTCGTCAAACCGATTCATCTCGTGCCGTCGGCGGCGCGCATGAGCACGCAGCTGGCGAACCGTTTGCGCAAGGAACTGCGCGGCGATGTGCTGTTCGACGCCGCAAGCCGCGGCCGCTATTCGACCGACGCGTCGATCTATCAGATCACGCCCATCGGCGTCGTGGTGCCGCGCGATCAGGACGATCTTCGCGTCGCGCTCGACATCGCACGCAGCGAGCGCGTGCCGCTGCTCGCGCGGGGCGCGGGTTCGAGCCAATGCGGACAGACGGTTGGCGAGGCGCTCGTCGTCGATACGAGCAAATGGTTGAATCAGGTTATCGCGTTCGACAAGGCGCAACGCACGGTGACAGTCGAGCCCGGCGTCGTGCTCGATCATCTGAATGCATGGCTGAAGCCGCATGGCTTGTGGTTTCCCGTCGATGTGTCGACGGCGGCGCAGTGCACGATCGGCGGCATGGCCGGCAACAACTCGTGCGGCTCGCGCTCGATCGAATACGGCAACATGGTGCATAACGTCGAAGCGATCGACGCGATTCTCGCGGACGGAACGGAAGCGCATTTCGCCACGCTGCGCGACGCGCCGCAGGGAGCGCGCTTGCAGCAAATAGTGGAAAGCGTGCAGGCGATTGCACTGCGCGAACGTGACGAGATAGTCGCGCAGGTGCCGAAGGTGTTGCGGCGCGTCGCGGGCTACAACATCGATCTGTTCGATTGCCAGAATCCGCGCGCCTATACCGACGATGGCTTTGCGAATCTCGCGCATCTGCTGGTCGGTTCGGAAGGCACGCTCGCGTTCAGCCGCCAGTTGACGTTGAAGCTCGCGCCGCTGCCCGCGCACAAGGCGCTCGGCGTGGTGAACTTCCCGACCTTCTGGCAGGCGATGGATCTGACGCAACACATCGTCAAGCTGAAGCCCGTCGCCGTCGAACTGGTCGATCGCACGATGATCGATCTCGCGATGAGCAACCCGTCGTTCAAGCCGGTGATCGCGAAGGCACTCGTCGGAAAGCCCGAAGCGATTCTGCTCGTCGAATTCGCGGGTGAGGATCGCGATGAACAGCTCGCGTCGCTGAAACAATTGACGCAGCTGATGGACGATCTCGGCTTGCCCGATTCCGTCGTGCAAATGCCCGGCGCGAGCGAACAGAAAGCGTTGTGGGAAGTGCGCAAGGCGGGCCTGAACATCATGATGAGCATGAAGGGCGACGGCAAGCCCGTGTCGTTCATCGAAGACTGCGCGGTGCCGCTCGAACATCTCGCGGAGTACACGAGCCGTCTGACGGAAGTGTTTCATCGCCACGGCACGGAAGGGACGTGGTATGCGCACGCGAGCGTCGGCACGCTGCACGTGCGGCCGATTCTCGACATGCGCCGCGACGGCGCGACGAAGATGCGCGCGATCGCCGAAGAAGCGGCCGCGCTCGTGCGCGAATACAAGGGCGCGTATTCGGGCGAACATGGCGACGGATTGTGTCGAGGCGAATGGGTGGCGTGGCAGTACGGTCCGCGCATCAACAAGGCGTTCAGCGAGATCAAGGCGCTGTTCGATCCGCAGAACCGGATGAACCCCGACAAGATCGTGCGTCCGCCGAAGATGGACGACGCGCGCAATTTCCGCTTCGCGCCTGGATACAAGGAGCGCGCGATGATGCCTGCGCTCGACTGGTCGGCGTGGAATGTGACCCGCGATCCGATGACGGGCGTGGAAAGCGCGCCGGGCACGGGCAGCGATCTTGCGGGCGGACTCGCGAAAGCCGTCGAGATGTGCAACAACAATGGCCATTGCCGCAAGTTCGACGCGGGCACGATGTGTCCGAGTTATCGCGTGACGAAAGACGAGCAGCACGTGACGCGCGGGCGCGCGAATACGCTGCGGCTCGCGCTGTCGGGCCAGCTCGGCGCGGAAGGGCTCGCGAGCGACGACGTCAAGGACGTGCTCGATCTGTGCGTGTCGTGCAAGGGCTGCAAGCGCGATTGCCCGACGGGCATCGACATGGCGAAGTTCAAGATCGAGGCGCGCGCTGCGCGGGCGCAACGGCACGGTGTGCGGTTGCGCGAGAAGATGATCGCGTTCATGCCGCGCTATGCGTCGCTTGCGGCGTGCATGCCGGGCGTGTTCGCGTCGGTGGGCAACACGGCGTGGTTCAAGCGCGCGCTCGGCTTTGCGCCGCAGCGTTCGTTGCCGCGCTTCGTCCGACCGTTTCTCGCCGATGCCGTCGTGAAGGCTCGCGTGCCAGGCGCCGCGACGACGGCACAGAAAGAGGTGCTGCTATTCGTCGATACGTTCAACAACAGCATCGAACCGGAGAACGCGCGCGCCGCGCAACGCGTGCTCGAAGCGGCAGGCTATACGGTGCATTTCAACGCGCTCGCGGGTGAGCGCCCGCTTTGCTGCGGCAGAACGTTTCTCGCGGCGGGTCTCGTCGATGAAGCGAAGCGGGAGGCGCGACGGATGCTCGATGCGTTTCGGCCGTTCGTGGCGCGCGGCGTGGCTGTTGTGGGGCTGGAGCCGTCTTGTCTGTTGTCGTTGCGTGATGAGTTTCTGCAGTACGGCTTTGGCGAAGAGGCCGAGCGTCTGTCCGGGCTCGCGATGCTGTTCGAGGAGTTTCTGGTTCGCGAGCGCGAGGCCGGTCGGCTGAATCTGGCGTTAAAGCCCTTGGGCGATGTGGACCAGGCGTTGCTGCACGGGCATTGTCATCAGAAGGCATTCGATGCGTTGTCGCCCGTGCAAACCGTGCTGAAGTGGATTCCCGATCTGAAGGTATCGACGGTCGAATCGTCGTGTTGCGGCATGGCGGGCAGCTTTGGATATGAGGCGGAGCATTACGAGGCTTCGATGGCGATGGGGGAATTGTCGTTGCTGCCCGCTGTGCGCGCTATCAATGCAAATACCGTGATGGTGGCCGACGGCACGAGCTGTCGGCATCAGATTCATGATGGTGCCGGGGTTGAGGCACTGCATGTCGCGCGTGTGTTGGAGAGGGCGTTGAGGTAACGTGCGACAGGACACCATAGTCGATGAGGCGGAGGCGACCCCGCCGCTGTGGGGCTTACTTCAGCCTGACTGACCGCAAGATAGCCGGCGCTTCCTTCACAGCATGCGCCTTTGAACGATGAAGGATGTCGGTCCAATCCAATATGGCATGGATAAGGTTGTATCCTTTTGCGATTTCACCAGCTCGTAGCAATCGTCACTGATTGCTGACGACGACCCGTCCTTGTAGTTACCGGGCATGCTGGAAAAGCCTCATAGAGTATTTCCCCGGGGCTAGCCGTTTGCTTCTTTTTGACCGGCGTAGTTGCGCTGAATAACATGAGAGTTCCGTCTTCCCGGCGCACGCCTGATGATCTTCTTCAGGTTCGCGTCGTCGCAGACGATCTCGAAGTGGATCTGCGGGTACTGCCCGTAGATCTGGCCGGGTGCCGAAATACCTCACTCCCAATTACACGCAACGCCGCGAAAGCCCACCAGCAGATTTCTCCGGAATCGCATCACCCTAGACGCAGGACAAAAAAAGACCCGCCTAAGCGGGTCTGCATTCAGAACTTTCATCAAGCCGTCAATTAAGAAGTACTACTGGGGCAACAGCCCGACATGGAAGGCAGAAAACGCCACCCGAGCCGCCGAACATCAACCTCCAAATCCCCGCAAAAACCCCGACACTCTCCCCAACCCCTCGACCAGCACATCGCGATTATTCGTGTACCCGATGCGCACATAGCCCTCGACATCAAGCGCGCTACCCGGCGTAAACATCACGCCTGTTTTCTCAATCAGCGCCACACAAAAATCCCGCGACGTCATATCGATATCGATCCGCACGAGCGCAGTCGTCCCCGACTTCGGCTTGACGTAAGACAGCAACGGTTCGTCGGCAATCCACGCATCGAGCAACGCGAGGTTCGTGCGCAAAATGCCGTGGTTGCGTTCGAGAATCGCGTGGCGGTTCTCCAGCGCGATTGCGGCAAGCAGATCGTTCAGCATGCCGACGCTGATCGTGTTGTAGTCGCGATGCGTGCGCACGCGCTCGAGCAATTCGACGGGCGCGACGATCCAGCCCACGCGCAGGCCCGCAAGCGACCACGTCTTCGATACGCTGCCCGTGCTGATGCCCTTTTCGTAGATGTCGGCGATCGATGCCGTAAAGCCATCGCCTTCCTGGTCGGTACCGCGATACACCTCGTCGCACAACACGTACGCGCCGCACGAACGCGCAATCTGCACGATCTGTTCGAGAAACGCGCGGTCCATTAGCGAACCGGTCGGATTGTTCGGATTGTTGATCGCGATCACGCGCGTCGATGGCGTGACCATGCGCCGGAGTTCGTCGAGATCGGGCAGAAAGGCGTTTTCTTCGCGCAGCCGCAGAATGCCAACTTTCGCGCCATAACTCTCAGGAATCGAATAGTGCTGCTGGTACGTGGGCAACACGGAAATCACGTGATCACCGGGTTCGACGAGCGTCTCGTAGACGAGCGCGTTCGCGCTGATCGCGCCGTGCGTGATCAGCACATTGGGCACGTCCTGCCTGTCATACAGCGCCGCGACATTTGCGGCGCAAACGCTCCGTGCCGTCGATCGATCCATAGGTCAGCTTCATCGGCAGAATCTCGCCGAGCAGCGCGTTTTCCTTGCCCGCGATCTTCAGCAACTCACCGACTGTCAGCGATTCGACACACGTTTCCGCAAGATTCAGCTCGCAATGGTTCTCGTAGAGATCCATCCAGCGTTCGACTCCGAATTCCCTGATTTGCATGAGTTCTTCCTCGAGTGAAAGCCCAAAACCAAGTATAGACTTATTTGTCTCAAATAGACAAATATTGCAAAGCGCGCGCGAGCGCGCAGCACCGGATCGCGCCAGATCTGGTGGAAAGGGGGAAATCAGCGGAAAGCGTACGCCTTGACGGCGGCGCGCTGCACGACGCGGCGTGTCAACCGCCGCGCAGCACCTGGCGATAGACGGCAGGCGACACCCCCGCGCCTTGCCGGAAGCGATGACTGAAGTGGCTCGCGTTCGCGTAGCCGCATTGCGTGGCGATGTCGGCGAGCGGCAGCGAAGTGGTGCGCAGCAGAACACGCGCGCGTTCGAGCCGTTGCTGCGCGATCCACGCGTGCGGCGGCAGGCCGAACGACGCACGGAACATCCGCGCGAGATGGAATTCGGACAGATTCGCCACGCGCGCCAGCTCGCCGAGCGTCAACGGCTGCGTGAGATTCGCGTCGATGTAGTCGCGCAACCGGCGCCGCGTGGCGACCGCGAGCCCGCCTTTGAGCACGGCGCCCGTGCGGTTCACGCCCTGCGAGCGCAACAGCAGGCTCAACACCTCATGCGCGGTTGCGTTCGCGCGCAGCAGGCCGTCGGCGTCGTCCCACCCGTCGTTCGCGAGCGACTGGCAGAGCGCCGCGATCTGCTCGTCCTCGAAATAGGTGCGGTCGGCGAGCGTCAGTTCACGCGGCTCGCGGTCCAGTTCGCGGATCGCGCGTTGCGTGAAGTGTTCGGGCAGGAAATACAGATGCATGAAATGCATGTGCCCGCGCACCCACCAGCGCGACTCGTGATCGCCGGGCAGCGCGCACAGGCGGCTCGGCGCGCCGTAGCGCCCCGGCAGTTTCTGTCGCTCGGTGCGGTAGCCGCCGTCCAGATAGCACGACAGCGTGTGATGGCCGGGCTGCTCGTAGATCGTCTCGGCTTCTTCCGTTTCGCGCGTCCAGATGGCGACGGCGAGCTGATCGCCCAGCCATGCAAAGCGGTCGAGCGTCGCGTTCGCCTGGCTCAGCGTCTGGCAGACCGAGTGCAGGCCGAATGGCGGAGCGGCGGGATCGGTCGAGACGATAGACGGTGTGTTCACGGGAGCGGCGCGAGAGACGATACGGTTGCCGGAAGTATACGGCGAGCTTGCACCGGGCGTCGGGCTGTCGGCCAAAAGTGCGCAATTCTGGACAATCGAACGGACGTGCGCAGGCGCATAGTCGGCGCCAATGTCTTGTCTGGCGCTCAAATCATGAATCTGCTTTTGTATGTTGTGACCGTGCTGATCTGGGGCACGACCTGGATCGCGATCAAGTGGCAACTCGGCGTCGTGCCGGCGCCCGTTTCGATTGCGTGCCGCTTCTGGCTGGCTGCCATCGTGCTGTTGGCGTTGCTGAAAATCATGCGACGGCCGGTATGGCCGCCGCGTGCCGCGTGGCGCTTTCTCGCCGCGCAGGGGCTGGCGCTCTTCTGCGTGAACTTCCTGTGCTTCTACTACGCCGAAAGCATCGTGCCGAGCGGCCTCGTGGCCGTCGTGTTCTCGACGGCGCCGCTGCTCAATTCGCTCAACGGCCGGCTTTTCATGGGCCGTCCGCTGCAGCCGACGGCCATCGTCGGCGCGATTCTCGGGCTGGCGGGCATAGCGTGCCTGTCGTTGCAGCAAATGGCGGGGCATCTCGGCGATCAGGCCGAGTGGATCGGACTCGCCGTCGCGTTCGCGGGAACGATGTGCTTCTCGGCGGGCAATCTGCTGTCGAGCCGCATGCAGTCGATGGGGCTGCATCCCATCGTCACGAATAGCTGGGCGATGCTGATCGGCGCGAGCGTGCTGACGCTCGGCAGCCTGGCGGCGGGCTTGCCTTTCGCGCTCGACACGGACGCGCGCTATCTGGGCGCGCTCGTCTATCTCGCCGTGCCCGGCTCGGTGATCGGCTTCACGGCCTACCTGATGCTGGTCGGGCGCATCGGGCCCGAACGGGCCGCCTATTGCACGGTGCTGTTTCCCTTCGTCGCGCTGGCAGTGTCGACCGTGTTCGAGGGATACCGCTGGTCGGCGCTCGCCGTGGCGGGTCTCGTGCTGGTGGTGGCGGGCAATCTGGTCGCGTTTGGCCTGACACGGCGGCTGTTCGCGCGACGCGCGTGCGCCGCCTGATTTCCACTGCGAACGTCAAAGCTGATGCCCATTCAATACGAATAAAAGCATAAAAAATCGCCATTCGATTTATTTAAAGGAGGCGGTCGTACGCCGATTTGAGAAGATAAGAAATAGTTAAATCATGTTCCATGCGAATTGAGTCATCCATCGCACGGAATGGCAAATGCTGCCGCTCGAGCGCATTGGAAAAATGCGCCTGCATTCGCCACTGTTTTGCTTCTCGCAAGGACACGACCGTGAAAGCCTCAACCTGCGTCGCCGCCGCGCTGCTGGCGCTCGGCAGCCTGATGTCCGTCGATGCTGCCGCCCAGCAGCAATTGACCTACACCACTTCCTGGATAGGCAATAGTTTCGGATTCGGCGATGGTAAATGGATGCAACAGGACATTCAGGCAATTAACGTCGCGCCTGATGGAACCGTATTCACCAATTCGCCTTGGGATGAAAGCGGCAGTGAAATCGGTGCCTATAAAAATGGCGACAAGATTGCTGTCGCCGGCGCGACGCATGGCTGGGGCGCGGCGGGCGGCGACGCGATCGCATCCAACCACGCGTACCTTTACGCGGCGATGTCGATCGGCAATCAGAACAACCGGCTGGTCGGCGCGGACTACCCGCCCGCGGGACAGACGTGGTTCGGCATCACGCGGCGCACGCTCGCCAACATCGCCGTCGGCGCGCTGTTCGACAGCGGCATCGGCAACAGTGCCAACGCGACGAAGAACAGCTTTCTGCGCGTGAATGCCGTCGCGACGGGCACGGATGCAGGCATTCGCGGGCTCGCGGCGACAGACAGCGAACTGTTCGCGTCGGACACATCCGGCAACCAGATCGTCGTGTTCGATGCGAACACGATGCGGCGTCTGCGTTCCTGGAGTGTCGCGGCGCCGGGCCGCATCGCGATCGATACGGATGGCTCGGTCTGGGTAATCAGCGGGTTCGGCACGGCCGGCGCGAGCGTGCTCCATTACTCGCCGGCGGGCGCGCCGCTCGCGGGCACGCTTGCGCTGCCTGCGGGCACCCTGGCTGCGGATATCGCCGTGTCGCCTTCTGGACAGATTTTCGTCGCCGACAACGGCCCGAAACAGCAGGTGCTCGTCTACGACAAGACGGCGAGCGGCGCGACGAAGCAAACGGGCGCGCTCGGCACGCGATACGGCATTTTCCACGAACGCAAAGGCGCGCCGGGCAACTGGCGCTTGAACGGCATCACGGGCATCGGCTTCGACCGGGCGGGCAACTTCTATGTGGCGCAGAACGGCGAAGGGCCGCGTCCGCTCGGCTCATCGACGGTCGGGCAGGGCGCTGTGCTCGAAAGCTACGCCTACGCGACGCGCTTCAACTGGCGGCTGCAAGGACTGACATTCGTCGACGGCGCGGCCTTCGATCCCGCCACGCCGGATATCGTCTATACGGGTTCGAAGCGCTTCACGATGGACTACTCGCAGCCGCCCGGCCGCGAATGGAAGTACGCGGGCTTCACGCTCGACCGCTTCGATTTCCCCGACGATCCCGCGTTCCACCAGCCGCGCGGCGTGCGCGGCGAGCCGATAATGCGGCGGATCGACGGACGGCCCTATCTCTACACGCTCGACCCCGGCGCGCACTACCTGAACGTCTACCGCTTCGACGCCGCGCATGGCGAAGTGGCCATCCCGTCGGGCCTGTTCGCGCAGAACCCGTTGCCGGGCAACTGGCCGGGCGGCCAGCCGGCATACGGCGAATGGATGTGGCGCGACGCGAACGGCGACGGTCACGTCGACGCGAACGAGATCACGGGCAATCCGTCGACGGGCAGCACGGTCGGCAACGGCTTCTGGTGGGTCGACACGCCGGGCAACGTGTGGCTCGCGACGCCCGCGAGCGGCATCCGCGAGATGGCGCTGCAGGGCTTCGACCTCGCAGGCAACCCGATCTACTCGTATGCGGGCGCGAAGACGTTCGCGATGCCCGCGCCGTTCAGCCGCATCGCGCGCATCGTCTATATCGCCGAGACGGACACGATGTACGTGTCCGGCTACACGGGCAGCCTGCCGTGGGATGCGGCGCACTGGAAGGAAGCGGGCCGCATCCTCGTGCGATACGACAACTGGAGCTCGTCGCCGACGCCCGTCTATGCGATCGCGCTGCCGTGGAACACGGCGAGCAACCCGCAGGTGACGCCCGTCGGCGTGGCGGTGGCGGGCGACTATATTTTCGTGGCCGAACTGTACACGCCGAAAGTCGACGTCTACGACGCGCGCTCCGGCCAGCTGGTGGGCTACATGACGCCGGGCGCCGCCGTCGGCAACACGACAGGCTGGGTCGACGTGTATCTGGGTATCAGCGCGGTGCGGCGCGATAACGGCGAGTATGTCGTGCTGCTCGAAGACGATGCGCGCGCGAAGATTCTGATGTATCGCTGGATGCCCTGAGCGCCGCCTGAACTCGTCGCGATCGCCAGCGGTCGAATCATGAACGGCCCCACGCGTGCGGTCTGTGCGAATGGACGGCTGCACGCGATCGGTATATATATGACCGCACCATCCCTTTCTTTCGAGCCAGAAGAGGAGCGATATCCCATCATGACGCCCGATCCGCACAAGCAGGAAACCGGCGTACAGCCGGACCTCGAACATCTCGACGCTGCCGTCTCGCATGTGCACGAGATGGTGTCGACGGGCAATATCGCCGTCAGCGCGGCGCGCGGCATCCTGTACAGCCTGATCGAAACGCTCGGCGCGCTGGTCGGTGATCCCGACTTGCCGGAGCACGCGCGTTCCGGCTATGAAGGTCTGCTCGAAACGGCGCGCGAATTGCGCGTCAAGCTCGATCGCTGAACGCTGAACGCTGAACGCCACGCGCGTCGGCGCCCCCGGCAAGCGCCGCGCGCGGCGGTCGTTTCACACCATTCGGCGCTGTCGCGCGACTGTGATACAAAGGGCGCTCGTTCAGATCCGCCCGTCTTTTCCGATGCTCCCTGCTCCCGCCGCCGCGCTGCTCGCGCTCGGCATCATCGTCGTTCTGATCACGCCCGGTCCCACCAACACGCTGCTGGCGGCGGCCGGGTTGCGTCAGGGCGCGCGCCGCTCGATGCCGCTGATCGGCGCCGAACTGGCGGGTTATCTGGTGTCGATTTCCGCGTGGGGACGCTTTCTCGCGCTGGCCGCGCACACGCTGCCGTGGCTGCCGACGGCGCTGCGCATCGCGAGCGGTCTGTACATTGCGTATCTCGCCGTCGACATGTGGCGCGCGGCCGTGGCGCTTCCCGGCTCGGCACAACGGACGAACGGGCCACGCGCGCTGTTCGTCGCGACGCTGCTCAATCCTAAGGCCCTGCTGTTCGCGGGCACGATCTTTCCTTCGGCGGCCTTCGAGCAGGTTGCGGCCTACGCGTTCGCGATGTCGCTGTTCGCGTGCCTGCTCGTGCCGATCGCGTTGGCGTGGATCTCGTTCGGCGCGGCGCTCGGCAGCGGCAGGCTCAGATGGCTCGACCCCGTGAAGATGCAGCGCGCGGCGTCGATCGTGCTCGGCGTGTTCTCGCTGTCGCTTGCGTGGGCCGCGCTGCACTGACAGCCCCGACGTCGGACGCGCGCGGTTAGTCCGCTGTGGCGACGAGCGCGTCGGCGAGTCCATCGGGCGCGGACGTGATTTGCAACTGCGGCGTGCCGTGCCAGTCCGCGCAACGCTGCAGCGCGCGGCGCAAATCCGACGCCAGCCGGCCGCTCACGCGCACGCCAGGCTCCAGATGCAGCGACTTCAACTCGAATATGCCGCTCGCGCGATGCGCTTTTGCGTCGACACGCCCGATCAGCTTGCCGCGATTGAGGATCGGCAGCACGTAGTAGCCGTACTTGCGCTTCGCGGCGGGCACATAGCATTCGATCACGTAGTCGAAGTCGAACAGCGCCGCCGCCCGCTTGCGATCCCAGACGACGGGATCGAACGGCGAGAGCACCGTCGTCACCGTCGACGACAGTTGCCCGTTCGACGCCGCGTCGATCATCGGGGCGACATCGCGATGCACGAAAGTCGCCTGCTTCCAGCCTTCGACGCGCACGGGCATCAGCTCGCCCTCGTCCGCGAGTTGCTGAAGCCCTTCCGTGTAGGGGCGGCGCGGCATGCGGTAGTAATCGGCGACCCAATCCGCGCGCACGACGCCCAGCGCGCGGCAACTGCGCCGCAGCAGTTCCGTCGCGACGGCCTCGGCGGGTTGAAGGTCGCGCGCGTCGCTCCAGTGCGGCAGCACGCGCGCCGTCACGTCGTACACGCGCTGGAAATTGCGCCGCTCGGCGACCATCAGCTCGCCGATCGCGAAAAGCACTTCGAGATGCCGCTTCTCCGGCTTCCAGTCCCACCAGCCGTTGCCCTTGCCCGCTTCGCGCGCAAAGTCCGCCGAGCGCACGGGCCCTGTCGCGTGGATATGCGCGAGCAGACTGTCGATGTCAGCGCGGTATTGGGCGTGCCAGTCGGCGGCGTATTTCCAGCCCATGTCGGACGGATCGAGCATCCGGTGGCGCATCAGGCCGTAATCCTCGATGGGCAGAAAGCAGGCTTCGTGCGACCAGTATTCGAACAGCTTGCCTTCGGCGAGATGTTCGTCGAGCCATTGCGGCTGATACGCGCCGATCCGGCTGAACAGCACGAGATAAGGACTGCGCGCGACGACGTGGATCGTGTCGATCTGCAGTTGCGCCATTTGCCGGATGGCGTCGAGCACATCGGCTTTGGTCGCCTTGCGGCGCGGCGGGGTGAGCAGGCCTTGGGCGGCCAGGTGCAGGGTGCGGGCGGCGGATATCGGCAGTATGATCACGCGGATGACGTCGTAGCGGTCGGGGCGGCGGCGCGCTGCAGCAGACGGTGGGCGCGCCCCGGCGGGACAAACGGCATGGCTTCGCGTCATGCCGGACTGTCGCTACTGTAGCGTGGCCCGAACGATCGCACTGTCAGAATGCACGCGGCGCGCTCGGGTCTGCCGCCACGAAGCGGGCCGCGCTACCAGCGTCCGTGATGACGCCCTTCCCAGCCGCGATGCCGGCCGTGATCGTGCCAACGCGGTCCGCCGCCCCAATAGCCGCGCCGGTAACCGCCGTAGCCGTAGTAGACGGGCGGCGGCGGCACATAGACGACAGGCGGCGGCGCGTACACGACAGGCGGCGCCGCGTAGACGGGAGCGGGCGCGCCCAGATACACACCGACGCCGACGTGCGCCGACGCCGCCGTCGAAGCGCACGCGATGGCCAGCCCGAAGGCTGCCGATACCATCGCACGTTTGATCATGCTGTTCTCCTGTCCTTGATGATCGTGCCCTTGCGAGCTGTCCAACGCCGTCCGCCGCCGACGTGCCAAACGGCCGGGCCGTCAGCCTGACGAGTTGCTGACTTGATATTACGAAACGGAAAGGATCACAGGTGCAAGCAGACCGTCGCTTGTGTAACAACCAGTAAGCACGCTGATGATGCAGGGAGTGTGTGAAGCGATTCCGGAGCGGAAGCCGGAAGCGGCCGGCCCGCGCGACGCAAGCGCAGGCCGGTGCAGGAACGATGGATCAGGCGCCGAGCGCGACTGTCGTTTCGCCCGCGAGCTGCGCGAGCATCTGATGGATTTGCGCGACCACCTGCGCGCCTTCGCCGACGGCGGCCGCAACGCGTTTCGTCGATCCCGCGCGCGCATCGCCGATTGCGTACACGCCTTCGACGGACGTATTCAGGTCGCACGCCGAATTGGCGCCCGTGATGACGAAGCCCTTTTTATCCAGTTGCACGCCGCAACTGCGCAGCCAGTCGGTGTTCGGATCGGCGCCCGTGAACAGGAACAGATGCCGCGAGTCGAAGCGGTCGCGTCCGTCGGCGCAAGGACTTTTCAGCCCGACCTGCGCGAGGCCGCCTTCCGTGCCTTCGAGCCAGCCGATCTCCGTGCCCGGATAAACGGTGACGTTCGGTAGCGACGCAATCCGGTCGATCAGATAGCGCGACATCGTTGCCTCGAAGCCGCTGCGGCGGATCAGCACGTGAATGTGCTTCGCGTGCGAAGCGAGATAGACGATGCCCTGGCCAGCCGAATTGCCGCCGCCGACCAGCACGATCTCCTCGCGCTTGCACAGCTTCGCCTCGACGGGCGACGCCCAGTAGTAGATGCCGCGTCCGTCGAAGCGGTCGAGCCCGTCGATCTCCGGCCGGCGATATACCGCGCCGCTCGCGATCACCACCGACTGCGCGCGGATGCTGCCCTGGCACTGCAGTTCCAACCGGTACGGACGCTCCTCGCAATGCAGATGCTTGACCTTCACGGGAATCGCGACATGCGCGCCGAACTTCTGCGCCTGCACGAACGCGCGGCCCGCCAGCGCCTGACCGGAAATGCCCGTCGGAAAGCCGAGATAGTTTTCGATGCGCGAGCTGGCGCCCGCCTGGCCGCCCGGCGCGCGGCCGTCCAGCACGATCACGGACAGACCTTCCGACGCCGCATACACGGCAGTGGCGAGGCCCGCCGGACCCGCACCGACGATGGCCACGTCGTACACGTGCTCCGAGTCGAGGTCGGGGATCATGCCGAGACACGTCGCCAGTTCGGGGTCGCTCGGATGGCGCAGCACGGAGCCGTCCGGGCAGATCACGAGCGGCATGTCTTCGGGGCCGGCTGCGAACTGCTCGATCACGCGCAGTCCGTCTTCGTCGCGTTCGTCGAGCACCGTGTGAGGATGGCCGTTGCGCGACAGGAAACCTTGCAGCGACACCAGCCGCCGGTCGTTGCTCTTGCCGACGATGATCGGCCCGCCCGCGCCGCGCTCGATCAGCCCGACGCGACGCAGGATCAGCGCGCGCATGATGCGCTCGCCGAGTTCGGCTTCCGCGACAATCAGTGCGCGCAGGCGTTCCGGCTCGATCAGCAAGGCCTCGACGGGTTCGAGGGCCAGGCCGTCGACGAGCGCGGGCTTGCCGGACAACTGACCGACTTCGGCGAGAAACGAGCCTTTGTGATGGACGTTGACGAGCAGTTCGCGCCCAAGGCCGTCGCGCTGATACACCTTGACCGACCCCGACAGCAGCACGAACATCCCTGGCCCCGTGCTGCCCGTGCGGCACAACAGCTCGCCCGGCTCGAAGTGGCGGCGTTCGCCAAACTTGCAGATGCGCTTGATTTCGTCTGCTTGAAGTTCGGGAAACATCTGATGACGGCGCGTCGACAGCGTCGAGAACGGCGCCTCGTTGACAGCGGCGCGCTGCGCGTCTTCACCCTCTCGCGTTACACCCATACATGCGCTCCTAGCTTTGCTGCGGACCGCTGCGGCCGCAGCGCGATCCCGTTCAGACAGTCTTTGGCGTGATGCCGAGGTCCAGCGGCGGTTCGATTTCTTCGGCGAGCGGCTCGAGCTGGCGGCCGGCGTCGCGCCATGCATCGAGCCCGCCGCGCAGCGGCACCACGTCCTGGAAACCGGCTTGCGTCAGTTGCTTCGCCATCCATGCCGCCGACACCTCGTTCGGGCACGAGCAATAGATCACGAGCTTCTGGTCGTGCGGATACTTCGCGACGATTTCGTCGAGCTGGCGCTCATCTGCGAATACCGAGCCGGGAATCACGAACGGGTCGAGCGCGCGCTTTTCCTGCGAGCGGATGTCGAACAGGACGGGCGAACGCTTGTCGAGCATCAGGTTGTACAGCTCGTCGACATCCATGCGCGCGGTGGCGAGCTTCTTGATCAGCTGACGGCGCCGATACCAGCGGTACGCGCAGTAAATGGCGAGCAGCACCGCGACGATCACAGCCGTCATCTTGCCCAGACGGCTCGCGCCCGCGAACAGCATGTCGATCTGCTGCGCGAACACCACGCCCAGCACGAGACCGAGGCCCGACCAGAGCGTTGCGCCGATGCTGTCGTAGGCGAGGAACGTGCGGTACGGCGTGCCCATCGCGCCCGCCATCGGAATGGACACGATCGACAGGCCCGGCACGAACTTCGCGACAGCCAGCACGCGCACGCCCCAGCGGCCGAAGAAGCGCTCCGTCTTTTTCACGCAGGTGTCGCGCGACAGCGACAGCTTGCACAACGTCTTGAGCGTGTTGCCGCCGTAGATGCGGCCGGCCGCGAACCATGCGCTGTCGCCGATCAGCGTGGCGAACACGGCGAGCACGAGCACGGGCAGCACCTGCGCACCGACCGACCCGGGATGCATCGCGGCCATCGCGCCGAACAGCACGAGGCAAGGCATGGCGGGCACGGGCAGCCCGATCGACGCGGCCAGCACGTTGACAAAAACAATGGCAGGCCCGTACTGCTCGACGAGATCATGTAGCATCGGCTTACTTTGGCGACCGTTTCGGCCCCGAAGACGACAAGAGTGGACTAAAAGATTATGGACGCATTTTCAACGCGTGCAAGAGAGGTGCGTTGCGCGTCGGGGATACTGCCAAAAAGCGGGAAAACCGCGTGCCGCCTCGATCTTCGACGGGAAGATGTCGGCGCGACCGGTGAGCGCCATGCGACGTTCGACCAGACTCCGGATATGGCGATGATTGCGGCAAAAACAAGCGTCGCGGCGCTCCGTTGAATCTGCGCCGCGCGCCCGTGGCGATGCGACTGTCGACTGCTGTGCGTTATTGACGGTGATTGTGCTGCTCGCCCGGCAGTTCGGCGCCGTGCGCGCGAATGGCGGCAATCAGTTCCGCCGGTGTGATTTCATAACGCACTTCGCGGTGGATGCCCGGCTTGCGCTCATCGACTTCGATCAGAAGTATGCCTTTCCCGTCTTCAGTCGATTCGAGGCGCAGCGAGCGCAACTCGCGCCCCGTTTCGTCGTCGTGCTCGGTGAGCAGGGCCATTGCCCCGGAAGACCCGGTGGTGCGCATCGAAAATTCCCTCTTGCGTGATTGAACAACGTTGCCGAACAGGCATTGTAAGGGCAGTGCGCATACGGCGTCTGTCGCGTGTCGCTCACACTCGTCCGATTATGCGAACGCGGCGCGCGCAGTGCCTCGACGGGACGCGGCGCTGAGCGCAAACGCAGGCGTGGTGCGGCTTCGGGGGGCGCGTGCCGGCTTCTCCGAGGGCTGGCGGCGCGTTTTTCGGGCACCGTCGAAGGGCACCATGCACGCATCCGATGCATATGCGCGCCCCGCGTCGAACGGCTGTCACGGCCATGACGCGTGCGTGTGTTTGCAACCGGAAAGATGACGGCAATGACCGCAATGACCGCAATGACCGCAATGACCGCAATGACCGCAAGAAGCGGGAGGCCGTCGCGCCGCGCCGTGCGCTACAGTGGTTCATCGGATCAGGCAGGAGGGTCTCATGAAGCAATGCATGTCGATGCCGAGCCCGCTCGGCGACATTCTGCTGCGCGCGGAAGACGACGCGCTGACGGGCGTGTACTTCGTCGGCCAGAAGTATTTTCCCACCGCCGACGGCGCGCTCGCCGCCGACAGTTCCGCGCACGTGCTGCTCGCCGCGCGCGAACAGCTCGTCGAATATTTCGCGGGCGAGCGCCAGCAGTTCACGCTGCGGCTGCGGATGCTCGGCAGCCCGTTTCAGCGCGACGTCTGGGAACAACTGGTGGAGATTCCGTACGGCGAAACGGCCAGCTATGGCGGCATCGCGCAACGTCTCGGCATGCCGCTGTCGGCGTCGCGGGCAGTCGGCGCGGCCAACGGGCGCAATCCGCTGTCGATCGTCGTGCCGTGTCACCGCGTGATTTCCAGCGCGGGCGACCTGACGGGCTACGCGGGCGGTTTGCATCGGAAGAGAGCGCTGCTGGAACTCGAGCGGCCGATGTCGAAGGCGCCACGGCAACTGGAACTGCTGGCCGTCGGTTGACGCAGGCGTGATGCGCGTCACGCGGGTGCGGGCGCAAACGCGGCGCGCAGATAAAAAACAGCCCGTCCGGTTGGGACGGGCTGCTTAAACGCCGTTGTTACTCGGGTCAGCCGGCCCGCACACAAACCTGGGCGCTGACGGAAGTATCTTTATTGGCCAATTGCGCGCTGTCGAGATGGGGCTAACGATGATCTGTCAGATCAATGCATCCTCTTCGACGGCCATGCGCGCGGCACGAACGGGCGTCGGCTTGCTGGTCGTGCCGCACGTGGCGGGCGCGCCCGCCACCGTGAACAGGCGCACGGCTTCGTCGAGCACGTCGGCCTGTTCGGCCAGACGCTGCGCCGTCGCGGCGGCCTGCTCGACCAGCGCGGCGTTCTGCTGCGTCGCGCTGTCCAGGTGCGACACGGCCTGATTGACCTGGCTGATGCCGTCGGCCTGTTCGCTGCTCGCATTCGCCACCTCGACGATCAGCGACGACACGCGCGTCACCGCCTCATCGATGACGGCCATCTGCGCCGTCGTGCGCGCGACGAGTTCGGTGCCTTGCGCAACTTCGTTCACCGTCGTGTCGACCACCTGCTTGATTTCCTTCGCCGAAGCCGCGCACCGCTGCGCGAGCATGCGCACCTCGCCTGCGACGACCGCGAACGAGCGGCCCGCCTCGCCCGCACGCGCCGCCTCGACGGCGGCATTGAGGGCAAGAATGTTGGTCTGGAACGCGATGCCGTCGATCACGCCCGTGATGTCCGAAATACGCCGCGAAGCCTGCGTGATGCCCGCCATCGTCTGCTCGACCTGCTGCGCAACCGTGCCGCCGAGCGCGGCGGCCGCCTGCGCGTCCTTGGCGAGATCGAGCGCGCGCACGGTGGCGTCGGCGTTTGCCTGCACGGTGGTGGTCAGCTGCTCCATCGTCGCCGCCGTTTCTTCCAGCGACGCCGCCTGCATTTCAGTGCGGCGCGCGAGATCCAGATTGCCCGTCGAGATTTCGTGCGCGGCGTCGAGCATGCCGCCGATCTGCGCGCGCACGTCGAAGACGATCGCGGTGAGATTCGCTTTCAGCTGATTGAGCGCATCGAGCACGTCGCCGAGATCGTCGCGGCGCTCGATCGTCAGATCGACCGTCAGGTCGCCCGCAGCCATGCGCGTGGCGAACGACGCCATCGCGCCGACGGGCTGGCCGAGATGGCGCGACAACAGCAGCGCCGAGCCGGCGCCCGCCGCCGCCGTCACGCCGAAGGCAATCCAGAACGGCAGCGGCGGCGTGCCGCTCCAGGCCGCGAGGCCGGCCGCGAGCAGCGCGACGGGCGCGACCATGTAGCCGATGGTGGCGCGCAGCGCAACGGGCAGACGCGTCAGCGCCTGCAGCCGGCCCGCCACGCCCGTGCGCACCACGACGCCTTGCCGCAGGCGCATGCCGCGCGCCGCGCCCGCGCGTATCTTCGCGTACAGCGCGTCCGCTTCGCGCACTTCGTCTCGCTGCGGCTTGGTGCGCACGCTCAGGTAGCCGACGGGCACGCCGTTCTCGACGACGGGCGTGACGCTCGCGCGCACCCAGTAGTGATCGCCGTTCTTGCGCCGGTTCTTGACGAGCGCTGTCCATGGGCGGCCGGCGCGGATTGTCGTCCACAGATCGGCGAACGCTTCGGCGGGCATGTCGGGATGGCGGATCAGGTTGTGCGGCTGGCCGATCAGTTCGTCGCGCGAGTACCCCGACACGGCGATGAAGGCGGGGTTGCAGTACTGGATCTTGCCTTTGAGGTCGGTCGCGGACACGAGCATCTGCGACGACGGGTAGTCGTACTCGTTCTGGGAAACAGGCTGATTGTTGCGCATGACCTTCTGACGTTCGTTGGACTGCCGGATGCCGGGCATCCGAATGGTTCTGTCAACTTTATCGGCCGAGACCCTTGAGGCTTTAGGGTTTTCCTGGTATTTGACTCAGGTAAGCGCGAGGCGCGCCGATAACACAGAGTTGCGCGGCGCGTCGTTGGCGGCCCGGCCCGTCAGGCTGCGCGCCGGGGCACAATCAATGTTTAGACGGATTGCCCGGCGCGGCAAACCACCTAGACTCGTTTTCATCGGGGCTTTGCCTGCGCATTGCGTGCGGCCACGCCTCGCGCGAACGTCCCGCAGACCGACCGGTTCACGAAGCAGCCCGTCAACGGCGCGCAGCGACATGCCTTCGATGCGGCCTGCGAACCCACGAGGCGCGACTGTATGCAAAACCTACTCGATCGCACGCAGGAATCGCTGGCTGAAGGCTTCGCGACGCTGTCACGCTACGCGCGGCGGCAGCGTCGTCTCTATCTGGCGACCATCGCGGTGGTGCTCGTCATTCTGGTGGTGTCGGCGTCGTTGCTGTCGGTGCTCGCGATCGGCAAATACGTCGACTACATGCGCAGCATCCGCGCGCAGGATGCGGCGAATTTTTCGGTGTCGATCCATCGTGGAGAGTCGTTTCTCCGCCGCGCGGCGCTGACGGTCGCCTACTACGCCAACACGGACGAAGTCCAGCGCGTGCCCGCGGACATCGAGGACGC
Source organism: Paraburkholderia bengalensis (assembly GCF_037126505.1). Taxonomy (NCBI): domain Bacteria; kingdom Pseudomonadati; phylum Pseudomonadota; class Betaproteobacteria; order Burkholderiales; family Burkholderiaceae; genus Paraburkholderia; species Paraburkholderia bengalensis. Next base: position 32,575 of record NZ_JACFYJ010000038.1, on the reverse strand, counting down.
GGTGCGCCAGACAGGCGTGGCCGTCGGCCCGGCAGCGGGCCTGAACGCCAGCTATGACCTGCTGGTGTCGGACGCGACCCGCGCGCGCTGGGGCGAGAGCCTGAACGCGAATCTGTGGCGGCTGGCTTCCGCCGCGACGTCGACGCTCACCACACGCGTCGCGTTCGACGTGTCGTACCGGGCGGAGATCGTCGGACTGACGGAAGACTATGCGGCGCTGATGCCGGGGCTCTCGCCTGCGACGGACCCGCACGCGCCGCCGCTCGCGCCCGCGCTGATCGGCACGCTGCGCGATTCGCTCGAGCGCAGCGTGCTCGCGCAGACGGGCGCGCGCGCGCCGGCGAAGGGAGCCTACGTGCTGGCGGGACCGTACCGCGATCCGCTGCTCGGCGCGCCCGCCATGATCGCCGTCACCGCGTACTACGCGGGCGAGACGCCCGTCGCGCTGATCGCCATCGTCGAGCCGCTCGATCAGTTCTTCAACGTGCCCGCCCGCACGCCGCACGAAGGGACGCTGGTGCTGGCCGGCAGCCGCGGCGTCATCAAGACGCAGCCGCCCGTCGACGCCGACACCTCACGCGAACTGATGCTGCGCGCCGCCAGCCTTCCGCCCGACACGCCGCGCTACTCGGCTGACGGCGTCGTGTTCACCGTGCCTGTGAGCAATACGTCGTCGCTGATCTGCCATCTGTCGTGGGGCGACGTGATCGGCGCGCTGCGCTGGCAGCTCGGCGCGATTGTCGGCGTGGCGCTGCTGGCGGCGCTCGCCGTGATCGTCACCGCGAAGTTCTGGGGGCTGAAGCTGCTGCGCCGCTCCAACGAGGAGGCGATGCGCGCGCTCGAAAGCGAAACGATCAATCACATTCTGGTTGCCGCGACGCCCGTCGGACTGTGCATCGTGCGGCAGCGCGACTTCCATATCCTGACGTCGAACCAGCTCGCGCGCGAACTGCTGCACGTCGCCGATGCGCCGGCGGCGCTGCCCGCGCACATCGCGGCCGCCTTCAAGGAGCGCAACGCGCACGAAGCGGGCGCCACGCGCCTCGGCAAGTTCGCCGAATTCATCGTCACCGCGCTGCCCGTCGAGCCCGCCGACGCCGACAAGCCCGACACGCAATACCTGCAGATCAGCTACGGCGCCGCGCGCTATCAGGGCGAGGACGTGCTGTTCTGCGCGCTGCTCGACGTGACCGTGCGGCACGCGCTTGGCCAGCAGATTCGCGCGGCGCAGCGCGAAACGGAAGCGATGATGAACGCGCAGACCAGCTTCTTCGCCGCGATGAGCCACGAGATCCGCACGCCGCTGAACGCGCTGCTCGGCAATCTCGAACTGCTGTCGATGACGCCCGGCCTCGACGCGTACCAGCAGCGGCTGCGCGCGGTGGGCGCGGCAGCGGACGGGCTGCGCCACATCGTCAACGACATCCTCGATTTTTCGAAGATCGGCGCGGGCAAGATGAAGCTGTTGCCGGAAACCTTCAGGCCCGTCGAAGACCTCGAAAACCTGGCGCTGTCGTACGCGCCGCTGACGGCGGGGCGGCCGCTGCGCTTTTACGCGCATCTGTCGCCGACGCTGTATCGCCCGCTGCGCGGCGATCGCGCGCGGGTCGTGCAGATCGTCAACAACCTGCTGTCGAACGCGTTCAAGTTCACGTCGAGCGGCAAGATCACGTTGTCGGCGCATGTCGAGCCCGATGTGCACGACCGGCCGGTGCTGATGTGCCGCGTGATCGACTCGGGTATCGGCATGGATTCGGCGCTCGTCGCGCGAATCTTCAATCCGTTCGTGCAGGCGGAACCGACCTCGTCGAGCCGGTACGGCGGCACGGGGCTCGGCCTGTCGATCTGCGCGCGGCTGTGCGAGCTGATGGGCGGCAAGATCGGCGTCGAGAGCGTGCCGGGCCTCGGCAGCGCGTTCACCGTGTCGATTCCCCTCGAACCGGCCGCCGAAGCGCTCGCGGCGGGGGCTCCCGATTCGTCGCGCGAGCCGCGCGGCAGCGCGCTCGTGCTGTGTCAGGAGGCCGGCTCGGCCACCGTGCTCGACGACATGCTGGCCTACGCGGGCTGGATGGCGAGCAGCGTGACATCGGTGGCGGCGGCGGAAGCCTGGCTGCGCGTGCATCGTCCTGCGTTCGTGATCGTCACGGGCGAATACGACCTCGGCACGATTGCCGCGTTGCGCGCGATCCAGGCCGTGCCGATCGTCTGGCTGACGCGCAGCGGGCAGCATCGTCCGACAGCGCGCGCCGAAGGCGTGTTCGAGGTGACGGAATTCAGCCACGACGCGATATTCGCGTGCATCGAGCAGCTGACGGGCGTCGAGCCGCCCGTCGAGGCGCCGCCTGCCGCATCCGCTGCTGACGAGCGCGCCGCCGATCCGTCGCTGAAGGGCTTGCGAGTGCTGGTCGCCGAGGACAATCCGCTGAACCAGACGCTGATCTCCGAGCAACTGACCGCGCTCGGCTGCGAGCCGATGCTCGCCGCCGACGGCCGGGAAGCGTTGCTGCGGCTCAGGCAGACGGAAGCGGACCTCGTGCTGACGGACATCCATATGCCGATCATGGACGGCTACGCGCTGATGGAGGCGTTGCGGCAATCGCATCCGCATCTGCCCGTGCTGGCGTTCAGCGCGGTGGCGTCCGCCGAGCAGATCGACGAATGGCGGCGGCGCGGCTTTGCCGCCTACGTGCCGAAGCCGGCGTCGCTGCGGCAGGTGGAAACCGCGCTGCTGGCTCTGGGACTGCGCGCGCGGCCGGCCGAAACCGGCGCGGCAGACGACCCCGCAACGGGCGGCGCAACCGGTGCAACCGATACCGCAACGGACGCCGCGACCGGCGGCACAACCGACACCATCGCGACCGCCGCTTCGAATGATGCGGCCCGCGTCCCTCACGAACCGCCGCCGCCCGACGACACTGCGCCCGCCCTTGACCCCGCCGACAAAGCCCGCTTCATGCAGATGCTCAAGGCGTATCTGGCGACGGATCTGCCCAAACTTGCGTCGATCATCGAAAGCGGGGACGTGAAGGCTTTGCGCGCGTGGGCGCACGGCGCGGCGGGCGGCTTCCTGGTTGCGCAGGAAGCGGCGCTCGCCGCGCAATGCCGCGAGCTTCAATATCTCTGCGACGGCCAGCCGCAATGGACACCCGCCCACGGCGCGCGCGCCGCCGCGTTGCACGACCATTTGCGTAGCACATTCGGCCTCGGTGTGGCTTCCATTCAATGAGGTTTGTGCGTCGCACGAAAACAACGCTGACGGCGCGAGATGGAGTTACGCTGTGCGGAAGATTTCGCCCGGACGGGCGTGGCGGCGATCTTGCCGCGGGCACGACGGCGCGGTCATCGGTTTCGATTTGACTACTCCTGTCGCACGCAAACCGAACATCAGTTTTTTTGCAATCTGTAATCTGGTTGACGAAGCGGATGCGCCGCGGTGTTGACGCGCACCACTTGTGCATGTGGCTGTCGTTCCTATAAAAAGTCGCCTTCTGGATCGAACGACTCAACCTCGAGAAGCCAAGCATGTCCGCAAATAAAACCAACAAGACAGCCGTAGCGGCCGCCGCAGGCGCCATCCTTCTCGCACTCGGGCCCAACGCGCAGGCGCAAAGCAGCATTTCTATGTACGGCGAACTGGACACGGGCCTCGCGTATCTGAGCAACGTCGGCGGACATTCGCAATGGCAGGCCACGACGGGTCTCGTCGACGGCAGCTATTGGGGCTTGCAGGGCATCGAAGACCTGGGCGGCGGTTATCGCGCGATTTTCCGGCTCGAGCGCGGCTTTTCCGTCACGTCGGGCGAGATGCTCAACGACCATCCGTACTACGTCGGTCTCGGCAGCGACAAGGCGGGCACGCTCACGCTCGGCCATCAGTACGATCTGATCCACGATTACTTCGCGCCGTTCACGCTGACGGGCGGCACGGGCGGTACCGCTTTCGCCCATCCGTTCGACAACGACAACGCCAACAACACTTACCTCGCGGCGAATTCGGTGAAGTACGCGAGTCCGTCATTCGGCGGCCTGACGTTGGGCGGCATGTACGCATTCTCGAATGCGGCGGGGCAGTTTGCGAACAACCGTGCGTACAGCTTCGGCGCGAGCTATCAGAACGGTGCGTTGAATGCGGGCGCGGCGTATCTGCACGCGAACGGGCGCGGCAATTCGTCGACGGGCGCCTACGATGCCGCTGTGCTGCCGAGCGTGACCGATGTCTTCGAAGCCGCTGTGCAGACACAGAACACGTACGGCTTCGGCGTGAGCTACGCGATCGGCGACCTGACGATGGCGGCCGCCTGGTCGCGCTCCACCTACACCGGCGTGACCGTGATCGATACGGGCGACAGCGCGCCGTCGATCGGCTTTTCGAACTACGAGCTCAACGGCGTCTACCAGTTGACGCCGAGCGTCGCGCTGGCGGGCTCGTACACGTACACGAAGGGATCGGGCTCGCACTGGCACAACGGCGGCGTGCAGGCCGACTACCAGTTCTCCAAGCGCACGGACACCTATCTGGAAGCGATCTACCAGCGCGCTTCGTCGGGCGCGCCGGCCGTCATCAATTCGGCCGATCCGTCGTCGAGCCACAACCAGGTGCTGATCGGCGCGGGCTTGCGGCACCGCTTCTGACGCACGCCCGCGTCGGCGAGCTACACCTGTTTTCAGGGGTCAAAACGATGATGTCGTTGCAGGGGCAACGAGATTCATGCACACGCTCATCCCGCACGCGTGATTCACATGCAGGCTGCATCGTTTGGATGGGATTGCGCTTTCACGCGGTAAAGCCTGGCTTACCTAAACTTCCAGGCGCGACAAGACCGCAAGCCTGGGACGAAGGCCGTTAAGCGACCACCGGTTCGGCGAATCGGAGCCGGACGGCAAGCCCGCCGATAAATGCTGACGATCCCGTTGCGGCTTGTTAAATTGTTTGTTCAGGCACCGCAAAGACCGTTCGGAAACCGGGTTGCAACCGTAGCGTCGCAACCCGCGATGGCGCCGTCCGGACAAGAGACCTGAGAACGGAGACCTGAAAGCGGAGACCTGAAAGCGGAGACCCCCATGCGTGCCATATTCCAATACCCGTTTCCCGTCACCGAGCGCAAGGTTGCGCGCAACAAGGTGGTCAGCGCGCGCGCTGCCGTCGAGCTGATTCGCGCGGGCGATACGGTCGCGACAGGCGGCTTTGTCGGCGTCGGCTTTGCGGAAGAGGTGGCGATTGCGCTCGAAGAGCGTTTCTTCGAGGCGAACGCGGCGACCTCGGGCGGACCGGGCGCGCTCGGCACGCCGGACGTGTCGAACGCGCATCTCGACCTGACGCTCGTGTACGCGGCGGGACAGGGCGACGGCAAGTCCAAAGGGCTGAACCATTTCGCGCACGAAGGGCTCGTGCGGCGCGTGATCGGCGGACATTGGGGGCTCGTGCCGAAGCTGCAGCAACTCGCCATCGAGGGCCGCATCGAGGCGTACAACCTGCCGCAAGGCGTTATTTCGCATCTGTTCCGCGACATCGCCGCGGGCAAGCCGGGGCATCTGTCGACGATCGGCCTCGGCACGTTCGTCGATCCGCGTCACGGCGGCGGCAAGCTGAACAGCCGGACGGCGGAAGAACTCGTCCAGCTGCTGCAGGTCGACGGCAACGAATATCTGTTCTACAAGACCTTCCCCGTCGATGTCGCCATCATTCGCGGCACGACGGCAGACGCCAACGGCAACGTCACGATGGAGCGCGAAGCGCTGACGCTCGAAGCGCTCGCCATCGCCATGGCCGCGCGCAATTCGGGCGGCGTCGTGATCGTGCAGGTCGAACGGCTCGCCGACACGAACACGCTCAATCCGCGCGACGTGAAGATTCCGGGAATCATGGTCGATTGCGTCGTGGTCGCGCGGCCCGAGCATCACTGGCAGACATTCGCCGAGCCGTATTCGCCCGCGTTCGCGAGCGAGTTGCGCGTGCCGGCGAGTTCCGTGCCGCCGATGGAGCTGTCCGAGCGCAAGGTGATCGCGCGGCGCGCGGCAATGGAGCTGATGGCCAATAGCGTCGTGAATCTGGGTATCGGCATGCCGGAGGGCATCGCGAGCGTCGCGAACGAAGAAGGCGTGATCGATCTGTTCACGATGACGACGGAGCCCGGCGTGATCGGCGGCATTCCGGCGGGCGGGTTGAATTTCGGCGCGGCGACCAACACGCAGGCCATCATCGATCAACCGTATCAGTTCGATTTCTACGACGGCGGCGGCCTCGACATTGCGTTTCTCGGACTCGCGCAGGCCGACCGTCAGGGCAATCTGAACGTCAGCAAATTCGGGCCGAAGCTCGCGGGCGCGGGCGGCTTCATCAACATCAGCCAGAGCGCGAAGCGCGTCGTGTTCGTCGGCACGTTCAACGCGGGCAATCTGGATGTCGCCGTCGAAGACGGGCGTCTGAAGATCAATCGCGAAGGCGTTTGCCAGAAATTCGTCGATGAAGTCGAGCACCGCACGTTCAGCGGCGAATATGCGGCAAAGCGCGGGCAGCCCGTGCTGTATGTCACCGAGCGCTGCGTGTTCGAGCTGACGCCGCGCGGCCTCGCGCTCACGGAAGTGGCGCCCGGCGTCGACGTGCAGAACGATATCGTCGCGCTGATGGGTTTTGCGCCGCTCATCGAGCGGCCGCCGCGGCTGATGGACGAGCGCATCTTCCGCGCGGCGCCGATGGGCTTGCGCACGCTGCTGCTCTGTTTGCCGCTGCACGAGCGCTTCAATTACGACGCCGACAAGAACATGTTCTTCGTCAACTTCGAGGGCTTGCAGGTGAATTCGCAGGAACAGATCGACGCGATCCGCAACGAGGTGGAGTCGCGGCTCAAAGGCGTGCGCATCAGACCGCAGGCAATCGTGAATTACGACAACTTTTCGATCAGTCCGGAACTGATCGACACGTACTCGGCCACCATTACGAAAGTCGTCAACCAGTTTTACGCAGGCGTGACGCGCTATACGACGAGCAGTTTTCTGCGGATGAAACTCGGCGACGCGCTGGAGCAGCGCCACGTCGCGTCGTACATCAACGAACGGCCCGGCGACATCGTCCCGCCCCGCTGAACACGCGTGCCCTGACATGAACCGCTCACGATGCACGTGCGAAAATGACGCCTTTCGCACGACAGTTCACGCATTCAAGAAGTCCATCATGAGCAGTTTCATTCCTGGTGTGCCCGGCAAGAGCGAAAGCGATTTTGAAGTCAGCGCGGGCTCGAAGCTCGCTGGCTACCGGCGCTTTTTCGGCGTGCTGCGCGTGGTGCGCAAGACGGACGGGCGCTTGCTGTTTCCATTCGACGGCGCGCCCGATCTCGGCCCCTATCCGACCAAAGAAGAGGCGCTCGCGGCGGCGCAGGTGTACGGCGAACATATCGTCGAAGGCGATCTTGCGCGGCCCGAGTTGTAAGCGGGCGGCGCGCGCGCCTTTCTGTTCGGGCCCCGTGCTTTGCGCTTGAAGCGTGCGGTTGGCACGACTATCGTTTGAATGGACCCCTGCCGGAGGCGATCATGCGCGCTGATGCCGTCGATGTGCATTTCGATAGTGCACACCTGTTTCTCGATCTGTCCGACGGCCGCGCCGTCGAATTTCCACTGAACTGGTTTCCCACGCTCGCCGCCGCCACCGACGCCGAGCGCACGCATTTCGCGATTTCGCTCGACAAGCAGCAACTCATCTGGCCTGAACTCGACGAGGACATGGACGTGACGGCGTTGATGCTGTCGTTGCCCGAATCGATGCGTCATTAGCGGTTGCTTTTCACGTCGAACTATCGGCACGCGTCGCCCGTCGCGGCGCGGCGATTCGTGACGCCTGGTGACCTTGCCCATGCGGGGTTCGTTTTACGCATGCGTTAAAATAGAAGCTCGGTGTCAATCGGAGTCTATGTGCGATCTGTCGTTATTTATCTCACGCCTTCCCTGGACACCATGACGGAATCGTTATCGGCAAGCGCGGGCGCGCGCGAAGTTATCAGCGCTCGCGTCGATCGCACTGCGATTGCCGAGCATGATCGGGGCAAAGTCGTCGTCGAATCGACGGCGCACGATGATCCGTCGGTTCAGGCTCTCTAACAAGAACAAAAATGAACGGCGCGCTTGCTCTTGCAGCGCGCCGTTTTTTGTTTTGGCACGCCGTTTGATGCCGCGTGCATCTTCACTTTAACGATTACCGATAAACGCGGCATTCATACGTAATGACGCCTTGAATGCAGTCGCGCAATAGCATCTTTTCGATGCAAACCAAAGTCAGTTTTACCCGCTGATTGCACGTTTTAATTGCGTCGCTGTGCATTTTTTTCTGTGATTTCCATTGCATTTTGCATGATTGCAATTCAGCTCCGCACACGCTTGATTGAAAGGGGAATTGCATGTACGGTTTAAACAAAGAAGCGAAATAATGCTTCGATATATCCAAGAACCGAGAGAACCGAGGGCGGACGAATGAACCCCATCATCGAGCGAGACATTCTGCATGTGACGCAAGTGATGCGCGCGTCCCTATGCCAGTGCGAACAAACGTTGGACGTCGACTATTGGCGACGGCGTCTGACGGTATTGCTCGATTTGGATTCCCTTACGGAATCGCAACGTTATTCCGTCGAAGGCCTCTTGCACGAAATCGATGAATTCGAACAGGAGACACATTCAACGCATGCCGCCGCATTACCGCTTGCGGGGTAAAGACATGACTCTTTCACTTGCGTGGGATTTGCGCGCCAAGGCAGAACTGCTGACATATCTGATCGTCGCCCATCTGCTCGAAAGGAGGCAGCATGGAAAATGGCTTGCCGTGACGGAAGTGGTCGAACGGGAGCGTCGCTGGTTCGAGTTGCACGAAGACGTTGTGCCGTGGCTCGAACGGATATCGATATCGAGCTGGTCGCGGTCGCTCGCCATCCGGCTGGAAAGCGGCATGCCGCCGCTAAGCCAGCGATCCTACGAAAAGCTGTTGAAGCGCAGTGCGCGAACGCTGGATTTCCGTGTCGCGCTGATTCGCTTCGTCTATCTGCACAGCTTCAATCACCTGAGTGAAAACGGATGGTTTTTCTATGGGCGATTGCGCGCACATGTCGACGACGATCGCCGGTGAATACGCATGAATTGCGCTGACCGGCCACCATAGAATCGGTTTTTCGACGCTATGGCCGCCGTTTCAGCAATGCAGGATCGAATGCGCTATCAGACGAGGCCGGTCGCGTAGTAAAGGCCGATGACGAAGAACACGGCGAGCGTCTTGATGATCGTCACGGCGAAAATGTCGCGATACGACTCGCGGTGCGTGAGACCCGTCACCGCCAGCAGCGTGATCACGGCGCCGTTATGCGGCAGCGTGTCCATGCCGCCGCTCGCCATCGCGACCACGCGGTGCAGCACTTCCATCGGAATATGCGCGGCTTCCGCGCCCTTGATGAACAGGTCCGACATCGCCGCGAGCGCGATGCTCATGCCGCCCGACGCCGAACCCGTGATGCCCGCCAGCGAGCTGACGGATACGGCCGCGTTCACGAGCGGATTCGGAATGCTCTTGAGGGCGTCGCTGACCACGATGAAGCCGGGCAGCGCGGCGATCACGCCGCCGAAGCCGTATTCCGACGCGGTGTTCAGCGAAGCCAGCAGCGCGCCGCCGACAGCCGCCTTGGTACCCGAAGCGAAGCGCTCTTTCACGCGGGCAAACGCCGTCACGCAGACGAGCAGAATGCCGAGCAGCAATGCGCCCTCAACCGACCAGATCGCGACCACGGCCTTCACCGCCGTCGTCACGGGCGCGCCGTGGTTGCCGGGCAGCACGTCGGGCGACACCGTGTACGACGCGCCGTACCAGTCGGGAATCATGCGCGTGAGCACGAAGTTCGCCACGCCGACCAGGACGAGCGGCGCGATCGCCAGCAGCGGATGCGGCAGGTTCGACGTTTCGATCTGTTCCGGCTCGTTCACGAGCGACGTGCCGTAGCCTTCGCCCTTCGCCATGGCCGTGCGGCGGCGCCATTCGAGGAACGACAGCCCCACGACGATGATGAACAGCGAACCGGCGATACCGAGGCCGGGCGCGGCCCAGGCGGTGGTCTTGAAGAACGTCGTCGGAATGATGTTCTGGATCTGCGGCGTGCCCGGCAGCGAATCCATCGTGAACGAGAACGCGCCCAGCGCGATCGCGCCAGGCATCAGGCGCTTCGGAATGTTGCTCTGCCGGTAGAGTTCGGCGGCAAACGGATACACCGCGAACACGACGACGAACAGCGACACCCCGCCATACGTCAGGAGCGCGCACACCGCGACAATCACGGCATTCGCGCGCGCCCGGCCGATGTAGCGGATGGCCGAATGCACGATCGAAGCGGCGAAGCCCGACAGCTCGATCACCTTGCCGAACACGGCGCCGAGCAGGAACACGGGGAAGTACAGCTTCACGAAGACGACCATCTTCTCCATGAAGATGCCCGAAAACACGGGCGCGACGGCGGCGGGATCGACCAGCAGCACCGCGCCGAGCGCGGCGATCGGCGCGACGAGGATCACGCTGTAGCCGCGATAGGCGGCGAACATCAGGAACGCCAGGGCGGCGAGGACGATGACAAAAGCCAATTGAGTCTCCAATGCTTGGTTGTTCTACGTGGACGCGCGCGGCGGCCGGCGCCCGCTTACGCAGGTTCCATGCCATGCCCTTCGTGTGGGGCTTTCCGGCCGTGCGGCGCCAAAAGGCGGCGCGACGATTCGAACGATGGTGCCGAATTGTCTCAAAATGGAGACGAAATTTCCGCCCATACGGTCGATGCGGCGAAGCATACCCTAATCGGCGGGGTTGTTGCAGGTCTCGTACGTGAGATAATCGGTCCACGATTTGAGACAGCAAGCATAAAAAATAGAGAGGGAGACAGCGACAACATGATGAACGACTGGTCGGGCCTGCCCGCCACCTACAGCGATGTGCTGCGCCGCGCGATGGATTCGCTGTTCCGCACGTTCGAAAACTTCAGCGAAGGCACCTTCATCGTCGATGCCGACGCGCGCGTCGTGTGGATCAACAAGCGCTATGCGGCGCGTTTCGGTTTTGCCGATCCGCAGCAGGCGATCGGCCGCGACTGCGAAGCTGTCATTCCGAACAGCCTGATGCGCGAAGTCGTGATGACGGGCAAGCCGATCCTGCTCGACGTGCTCGAAACCGACCGCGAGCCGCTCGTCGTGACACGTCTGCCGCTCAAGGACGACGCGGGCAAGGTCGTCGGCGCCGTCGGTTTCGCGCTGTTCGACGAGATGAAGGCGCTCACGCCGCTTTTCTCGCACTACTCGCGCGTGCAGGAGGAACTGATCGCGACGCGCCAGTCGCTCGCGCAGGCGCGCCGCGCGAAGTACACGTTCGCGAGTTTCGTCGGCACGAGCGCGGCGAGCCTCGAAGTGAAGCGCCAGGCGCGTCGGGCCGCGCACGTCGATTCGCCCGTGCTGCTGCTCGGCGAAACGGGTACCGGCAAGGAGCTCCTCGCGCACGCGATACACGGCGCGTCCGCGCGCGCGACCAAGCCGCTCGTCACCGTCAACGTCGCGGCCATTCCCGACACGCTGCTCGAAGTCGAGTTCTTCGGCGCGGCGGCGGGCGCCTACACCGGCGCCGATCGCAAGGGACGCGTCGGCAAGTTCGAACTCGCCGACGGCGGCACGCTGTTTCTCGACGAAATCGGCGACATGCCGTTGCCGCTGCAAGGCAAGCTGTTGCGCGTGCTGCAGGACCGTGAGTTCGAGCCGCTCGGCTCGAACCGCATCGTGCGCGCCGACGTGCGGATCATCGCGGCGACGTCCGCCGATCTGCCCGCGCTCGTCGCGCAAGGGCGCTTCCGCCCTGACCTGTTCTACCGGCTGAACGTGCTGACCATCCACGCGCCGCCGCTGCGCGAACGGCAAACGGACATCGAGGCGCTCGCTTATACGATTCTGGAAGACCTCTCGACGCAGGTGCGCGGAGGCCATTTCGAACTGCAGGACGACGCATTGCGGCTGCTGTGCTCGTACGGCTGGCCAGGCAACGTGCGCGAGCTGCGCAACACGCTCGAACGCGCGGTGATGCTGTCGGACAGCGAACGCATCGACGCGTGCGCGCTCGCGCCGTTCATCGGAACCATGCGCGGCCAGCCTGTGCCCGCTGCGCCCGCCGCAGCGTCTGCTTCTGCATCGCGCGACGCGCAGCCGCAGCAGTGGGCGGACGCGATGGCCGCATTCGAAAAGCGCTTTCTCGACGACGCGCTGCGCGCCTGCGACGGCCGCGTCACGGAAGCCGCGGCGCGCATCGGCATGGGCCGCGCGACGCTCTACAAGAAGATCGCCGCGTACGGCATCGACGTGTGAAACGCCGCGCGTGGCGGGGGCGCGCGCTGCGCAGTACGATCGTGAGACCGGAAGCCACATCAGGGAGACGCGCCCATGACACGCTGGACCATCGGCATCATGCTGTTCGTCGCGAGCGCGGCGTGCATCGGGTTGCATGCGCAACAGGGGGCGTCGGCGACGGCGCCGGATGAACGGCGCAACTGGTACAACGATCCGTTCTTCGCGCTCTCGCACGCGATCGCCGATTGTCCCGTGCCCCTCGGCCCCATGATGACCCACGCGCAAATGGAAGACGACGCGCACTATCGCGTCGAACGCGGCACCACCTGCTGGCTCGCGCACAAATGCACGAAGCCGAATTCGTACATGTACGACGCGGATATCGCGACCGCGATCCATGCCCGCTTTACCGATCCCCATGCGTTCAGCGGCACGAGCCTGTGGATCACGGTGCAGCGCCGCTTTGTCTATGCGGAAGGCTGCGCGCCCGCATCGTTCGACAGGCAGGCGCTGCAGCAGCAACTCGAAGCGATACCCGACGTCGAGCAGGTGTTCGTGCGCATCAGCGCGAGCACGCAGGGGCCGATGCCCTACAAGACGCTTGCGCAACCCGACAGACAGCCGCAATGACGCAATGACGCAATGACGCAATGACGCAATGACGCAATGACGCAATGACGCAATGACGCAATGGCGCGATAAACGCAATGCAAGGCGGGCATGGCACAATCCCGTTCGTCGAAAAACAAGTGGCCAACGGGGATTTTCATGAATCGGAGTCAAACACTTGCAGCGCGCGTCAAGCATCCGCTTCGCGGCGCGGCGCTCGCCGCCGCACTCGCAATGACGGGCGCGCTCGCCGCCTGCAGCAGCGCGCCGCCGCTTTTCTCGCCGGACGGCCGACCCACTACGCTCGTGCAATGTCCCGCCGGCTCGGACAATTGCGAACAGCAGGCGCAGGCGATGTGCGGCGGCGCGTTCGACGCGATGCGCAACACCACCGAGAACGGCGTGCGCAGCCTGCTGTACGCATGCCGCGCAAAGTAAGCGCTCCCGTCTCCCTGACCTTCGTCATGCCGGCCCCGCGCCGCCGGCTCCCATTCTGAATCGCGGCGCGCGCCGCCCGTCTCGTTTCCGGCGCGGTCGATGCGGGCGCATCGACTTCAAGCGCCGAAGCACCGTTGCGCTCATGCATCGCGCGGACGTTTCCGTGCGGCGCCCAACGGAACGCGCCGAACTCCTCGTATAGATTCTTGAGCAACGAATGCGTTGGCGATCAAGCGATCAGAAGCATCTCATTCGGTCCGGGAAGCGTATGCAGGCAACACAACAACATTAAGAACACGGCAGCCGATTTCCCGCGGCACATAGTGTGCTGACCGAACACGCCTTCGCAAGAGACGACGGGGAAATCAATGAATCACGAGCAGATCGAAAAAGACATCGAGCATCTGGAGCACGTCATCTTGCGCATTTCCGCGGCGGACGGTATCCCGCTGTCATACTGGCGCGGCCGCATCAATTCGGTGTCGGTTGCCGCGCTGGTGCCGTCGCAAGTCAGGCGCGTCCAGAAGCTCAGCGACACGCTGCACGCACTCGAAGTCCGTTACAAGCGCTGAGCGCCGCCACGTCGCGCGAGCGCCTTCGCCGGGCCCGTCGAGAACCTGATCGGACAGATGCTGATGCAGCGGCGCTGCGTCGAGCCGTTCGACAGGGTCGTCGATTTCGGGCGTCCGCTTGACGACGCCATCGATGATCGCCCGTCAATGACAACGCGCCGTGTTCGACCGCCCCAGCCGGCACGACACGGCTACCCGGCACTTTTTAGGTCTGGTACGGTCACAGTTGCCGTACAGCCCTGCAAGGAGACTCTGCCAGATGGCCACATACAAGCAGCTGACCGCCCAGCTCGAAAAGCTTCACAAAGAGATGGAACAGGCGCGGGAAGAGGAAGTGACTCAGGCGATCGCTGACATCAAGCAGAAGATCGCCGAATACGGCATCACTGCCGAAGAGCTCGGTTTTTCGAGCAAGGCCCGCGTGCCGCGCAAGCCCGCGCTGCCACCGAAATACCGGAACCCGAAGACGGGCGAAACGTGGAGCGGCCGCGGACGCGCGCCCGGCTGGCTCGCCGGCAAGAATCGCGACAAGTTCCTGATCGGCGAATGATCCTTGCTCGCGCCCGTCGACGCTCGATGGGCGCGTTCGTTACGCTGTTCGCGCTGCTCCTCTTTCCCGCGCCACTGTCCCGCCTGGCCTGACGCGCGGTGCGCCTCGCAAAAGCGCGCCGTTCGCGCGCACCGTTGTGAATCTCCCGAAAACGCTCACCTTTGACACACGCAGCTCATTCGAGCGCACGCGCGGGGACTGTCGTCGTCCGCGTGTAGCGCGTTTGCAGGCTTCGCGATGGACGCTCCGCCACGCCATGCCGCCGCGTGAAAGCCTTATGCAGCAAGGGTTTGCAGCAGCCGTCCGAGGCGCCACCCGCTCGTGCCGGTGTCCGCGAAGAACGTTGACGCGCGCTAATTGCGGCGCGGCGCGCGGGCGCACAGTGCGTCGTCCGCAGGCTTCCCGAAAACGCTCACCTGTGCGTGCGCATCGCCGGCAGAGGGTGACTCAGTGGAAACCCGGGGTTGAGTGCGCCTCCTACCCCGGATCAAACAACATCGCTTCATCGTCCCGCTTTTCGGCCAGCACAATCAGCGCATCCGGGTGTGTTCAACATCGTGTCCGGCGATGCGGTGGCGATCGGCGGCGTGCTGACGGCATCGCCTGTCGTGCGCAAGCTGTCGTTCATGGGCTTCACGCGTGTCGGTAAGCTGCTCGCGAAGCAGTCGGCGGATACGCTGAAGAAGCTGTCGCTGGAACTGGGCGGCAGCGCGCCGTTCATCGTATTCGACGACGCCGACATCGACGCCGCCGTGCAGGGCGCGATGGCGTCGAAGTTCCGCAACACGGGGCAGACCTGTGTGTGCGTGAACTGCTTCTACGTGCAGGACGGCATCTACGACGCGTTCACGAAGGCGCTGACAGCTGCCGTGAAGAAGATGCGCGTCGGCGATGCGCTGAAGGTCGACGTCGAGCAAGGACCGCTGATCAACGAAGCGGCGTTGCTGAAGGTCGAGACGCACGTCGCGGATGCGTTGCAGCACGGGGCGAAGGCGCTGACGGGCGGCAAGCGTCACGCGCTGGGCGGCACATTCTACGAGCCGACGGTGCTCGTCGACGCGAAGCAGCCGATGCTGATCGCCGAAGAAGAAACCTTCGGCCCGGTGGCCGCGTGCTTCCCCTTCAAGACGGAAGACGAAGCGATCAAGGCCGCCAACGACACGCCGTTCGGCCTGTCCGCGTATTTCTACACGCGCGATCTGCGCCGCCCGTGGCGCGTCGCGCAAGCGCTGGAGAGCAGCATGGTCGGCATCAACGAAGGGATCATCTCGACGGAAGTCGCGCCGTTCGGCGGCGTCAAGCAGTCGGGCCTCGGCCGCGAAGGCTCGAAGTACGGCATGGATGAGTACGTCGAGTTGAAGTACATGATGATGGCGGGCCTTGGCCGCTAGGCGTCGGTGCTTCGTTCGCCACGCGCGTGCGGCGTCGGACTGGCGATCGCGTGCAGCCGCCTGCGTTCGGCCGCCGGCACGTTCCTGCTGCCGCTCGGGATTGCGCAACCCGGCTTCCATTCGACGATGCTCGCGCTGGCGACCGTGCTGCTGGCCGGCATGATCGTCTCGATTGCTGGACGCCCGAAACCAGGCATCTGACGTTGAATCAGACGAAGCGGCGGATAACGGCTCGGCCGCCAAGCCGCTAGCCCGCTGGTTCGCAACAAAAAAGCCCGAAGCGCCGGAAAGGGTGGTTGGGCTTTTTCATTGGCCTGGTTTTTGGCGCGCGTGGCGTCGCGTAGTGTCGGCGATCCGCTTCAAGAAATTTGAACAGTCCGAGCGATGGCTCATCGCGATAGCAAAAATCAGAATCCGATCTCAAAAGTGCCGCCGATCTGGCTACCTTCGTTTGCGAGGTTGACGCGGCGCGCGTAGGAGAAAACCGTTCGCGTCTCAAATTTTTGAGAGTCGTCTTAGAGATTCTTATCGTCGCCATTTTTAAGATTCTCTCCATGCAGAACATCGCGAGGCGGCCGCGAAACGAACGGACCCGCACGAGCGATGGGCTAAAGCGGCGCACACGCCGGACCTCACAGCAGTTTCTTCGTTCACCCGGATTCTCAGGAGCATCAACATGCAAAAGCGCCTCATTCCCGCAGCCGTGATCGTCGCGATGGGCCTCGTCAGCCTCGCATCGATCAAAGCCCATGCCGCTGACGGCACGATCACGATCACAGGCAGCGTGACCGACACGACGTGCTCGATCAACGGCGTCGCGGGCGGCCAGCAGTCGAACGTCCTCACGACGCTGCCAGCCGTTCCCGCCGACGCGCTGGCGTCGGCGGGAACGGTGGCCGGCACGTCGAATCTCGGCGACATCCGCTTCTCGCTGACGGGCTGCTCGGGTACCGCGACGAAAGCCGTGGCGCGCTTCGAGAACGGCCCGACCGTCGATCAGAGCAGCGGCTACCTGATCAACCAGGCCAGCGCTTCGCCGGCACAGAACGTCGAGGTGCGTCTGCTGAACGCGCAGATGCAGCCCATCAACATCCTGACCAACGCGAACAACGACGTGGCCGCCAGCGGCGCGACGATCACGGGCGGCGCGGCCACGCTGAACTACTTCGCGCAGTACTACGCGACGGGCAAGGCGCAGCCCGGCGGTGTGAGCACGATGGTTCAGTACACGATGCAGTATCAGTAAAGGTGATTCGAAGGCGTTTGTTTCGGCACGCGCCTTCGTCAGTGAGACTGTTTCGGACAATGCGTGATTAACAGGTGGGCGCGATGAAAACGATGGGTCGGTTGCTGGCGGGACTGGGCTTGGCATGTGCGATGTTCGCGGGCGCGGCGCACGCGAGCGTGACGATCGGCGGGACGCGGGTTGTGTATCCGCTCGATCAGCGTGAGGTGACCGTCAAGCTGAACAACGACAGCCATACGCCGTCGCTGGTGCAGGTCTGGATGGACGACGGCAACCCGGACGCAAAGCCTGCCGACAGCAAGACGCCGTTCGTCATCACGCCGCCGATCTTTCGCATGGACGCGGGCAAATCGCAGGCGCTGCGCGTGATGTACACGGGCGATGCGCTGCCGCAGGATCGCGAGTCGGTTTATTGGCTCAACGTGCTCGATGTGCCGCCGAAGTCCGACGCCGCACCCGACTCGAACACGCTGCAATTCGCCTATCGCACGCGCATCAAGGTGTTCGTGCGTCCGCCGAAGCTGCCCGGCACGCCCGACGCAGCGCCGCGCCAGCTCGACTGGAAGGTCGTGCCCGCGCCGCAAGGCAAGGGCCAGGCGCTCGCTGTGTCGAATCCGACTGCGTATCACGTGTCGTTTAGCGAGATCACCGTGTCGGCGAACGGCACGACTTACAGGAACGACAAAGGCGGCATGGTCGCGCCGCGCGGCAAGGAAATCATCGTCGTGCCGCAGATGAACGGCGTGCAGTCCGGCAAGGTGCACTACATCGCGATCAACGACTTCGGCGGCGCGATCGAAGGCGACGCAACGCTCGCGCCCTGACCGCCCGATCGGCGCATCACGGTGCGCCGATTTCCCGGCGAACTGGCGCCATCGCTATCTTGAAAGTGCGCGTTCGAACGTCGTTTTGAATCGCGTCGAGCCTTGCCTGACAAGGCTCTCCGGCATTCCAAAAATAGGAGTCGTCTGAGGTACTTCTATCTCGCAAATCCATAACATCGATTCGTACCTGATCAACAGGCCGACGTTTCACGCAATCGAAGTTATCGGATCATGAAGCCCTCACGCCAACGTCAATCGCAGCATGCAGCCGCCGCAGTGCGTGGAACGTTTGTACTCAATCCCGTGACGGCTGTCGTGCTGTCCGTATTCGCGATCGTGGGCTGCGCAAGCCTGAACCCGGCGCATGCCGCCGAACCGGACGATGCCCCGAAGTTCGACACGACGTTCCTGCAGATCGACACGCAACGCGTCGATATCGCGCGCCTCGCGCGCGGCAACATCGTGACGCCGGGCGATTACAGCGTCGATATCGTCGTGAACGACAACCGCATTGCACGCGACACCGTGCGGTTCGTCGCGACGCGTGCAGGCGAGAATGCGCGTGCATGTCTGACGCGCAAGATGCTCGAGGGCTTCGGCGTCGATTTCACGAAGCTGCCGGACAACGGCGAACACAGCACGCAGAAAGAAGCCGCCGACGCCTGCATCGACATCGGCGCGCTGATCCCGGACGCCGCCGCCGACTTCGACTTCACCGAACAGAAGCTCTCCATTTCGATTCCGCAGAAATATATGCGCAACATGGCGCGCGGCTATGTGTCGCCGGACTTGTGGGAAACCGGCGTGAACGCGGGCTTTCTCAGCTACAACGCGAACGTCTATCAGACGAACGCGGGCGGCATGCAGTCGGCGCAGGGGTATCTCGGTTTGAACGCGGGCGTGAACATCGGCAGCTGGCACTTCCGGCATCAATCGTCGACGACGACGGCCACGCGCCAGGCCACGCAGTTCGACAACATCGCCACGTACGTCCAGCACGACATCACGAAGCTGCGCGCGCAGGCGACGCTCGGCGACGCGCAGACCACGGGCGAGGTGTTCGACAGCGTGTCGTTTCGCGGCGCGCAGATCGCCACCGACGACCGCATGCTGCCCGAATCGCTGCGCGGCTATGCGCCTGTCGTGCGCGGCACGGCGGAATCGAATGCGCGCGTGACGGTGCGCCAGAACGGCCAGGTGATCTACGAAACGAGCGTGTCGCCGGGACCGTTCGAGATTCGCGATCTGTACGCGACGGGCTACGGCGGCAATCTCGACGTGACCGTGACGGAAGCCGACGGCCGCACGAAGAGTTTCACCGTGCCGTATGCCGCCGTCGCGCAGTTGCTGCGCCCCGGCACGACGCGCTTCGCCGTGACGGCGGGCCAGTTGCGCGACGATTCGCTCGAAACCAAACCAGCCTTCACGCAGTTCACGATGCAGCGCGGGCTGACGAATCTCATCACGCTGTACGGCGGTGGGATCGTGTCGAACGGCTACGTCGCGGCAAATGTCGGCGCGGCGTTCAACACGAAGTACGGCGCGGTGGCCGCCGACCTCACATCGGCGCACACGCAGGTTCCCGGCTCGGCGACGCAGCAGGGCCAGAGCCTGCACATCGGCTACAGCAAGTTCATCGACATGACTGACACCAACATCGCGCTCGGCGCGTATCGCTATTCGGATGCCGGTTACCTCGGCTTTGCCGATGCCGCGCGCCTGCGCGACTACGCGCTGCACGGCCACGACGCCAGTACCGTCGAGCGGGAGCGTGGCCGCCTGCAACTCACGGTCAACCAGAACCTGAAGAACGGCAGTTCGGTGTACGCGACGATGTCGTCGCAGCATTACTGGAATCGTCCGGGGCGCGACGTGTTTTATCAGCTTGGCTATTCGAACGGTTTCAGATATGGCACCTACAGTGTGACGGCGGGCCGCACGCGCAGCGCCGACGGCACGCTGTCGAACGAGATCATGGTGAGCACGACGATTCCTCTCGGCCACACGCAGCACGCGCCGATGCTGACGACGAACCTCAGCACGGGCACGAACACATCGGGCATGCAGGCGAGCCTCAGCGGCGCGGCGGGCGAGAACAACCAGTATGCGTACAGCGCGTACGGCTCGGCGGCCGGAAACCCGGGCGCCGATGTCAGCGCCAACGGCGGCGTGAGCGGCGCCTGGCGCGCGCCGTACGCGCAGGTCACGGCTTCGGCGAGCGGCGGCGCGCATTCGTCGCAGGTGTCGGCGGGCGTGAGCGGCTCGGTCGTCGCGCATCCGGGCGGCGTCACGCTCTCGCAGACGGTCGGCGACACGTTCGGCATCGTCGAGGCGAAGGGCGCGGAAGGCGCATCGGTGTCGGGCACGACGGGCGTGAAGGTCGATTCGCATGGCTACGCGGTCGTGCCGTTCCTGACGCCGTATGGAATGAATACCGTCGATGTCGACCCGAAGGGTTCGTCGACGGATGTCGAGTTCCAGTCGACGTCCGAACATGTCGCGCCGCGTCTGGGTTCTGTCGTGATGCTGAAGTTCAGGACGGAGATGGGCCGCGCGGCGCTGATTCGCGCGCCGCAACCCGGCGGCGAAGCGCTGCCGTTTGGCGCGGAAGTGACGGATGGCAGCGGCCGAAACGTGGGCGTCGTCGCGCAGGACAGCCGCATCTTCGCGCGCGGGCTCGAAGACAACGGCACGCTGGTCGTGAAATGGGGCGACGAAGCGGGGCAGCAGTGCAGCGTGAAGTATGCGTTGCCGGTGAAGGGCGGCAAGGCGGAGGTGGGGTATGCGTCGGTGGAGGGGCATTGCGTGCCGGGTGCGGCGCTGACCGCAAGCGTCGATGGCAATGTCGGTCAAGTGCACTGATGAGAGGACTTGTGATGTTGTCTGCTTCGGAATCCATCGGCAATCATCGTTGCGGCCAGGACGAACGCGCGTCGGTCCGTTGCGATCGAGCCAGAAGCGTGGCGGTCTGCCCGTGTTGGAAACGTCTGATTCGCGCGGCCCTGACGATTCTGCTGATCGGCCTTGCACCGCTCACCGCGCGCGCGGGTCTGACTTGCAATACCGGCAACCTCAATAAGGTGTTGGCGGCGGGTACGATCGCGATTCCGTCGAACACACCCGTCGGCGCAACGGCCGCCACGTTGGCGCCCAGCGCGTTTCAGTTCAACTGTCGGTTTCTCAGCACCCTGAGTCCGGGCAACGACACAGCTGCGACGCTGTACGCTGACTTCAAAACGACGGCGCCGCTCGCGGCGGGCTATTCGGACGTGTACCAGACGGGTATTGCGGGTTTGGGCGTGCGTTACACCTTCAATTCGACCGAATGCAATGCGAGCAACGTCGTGCTCAGCAACGGTTCGATACGGCTCAATTGTCCTTTTGCCGGCAACATCGACGGCCCTTATACGCCCGCCAATCTCACGGTGACGGCCGCGCTGATCGTGACGGGCGCGATAGCGCCGGGTGCCTCGAGCCTGACCAGCGTGCCTGCCGTGACAATCGGTTTCGGGACATCCGATCAAGGCGGTTACTGGAACCAGAACCCGCTCTATACGGGCATCGCAACGGGCGTGCTGGTGCATTCGACCTGTTCCGTGAACAGCAGTGCTGTCGCCGTCAACCTGCCGCAGGTCAACACGGGCGCGTTTTCGTCCGGCGTGGGCGCCGTGGCCGGCGCACAGACGTTCTCGCTCTCGCTCACATGTTCGACAGGCGCCACGGTGTTGATCACGTTGACGGACAGTTCGGACCCGGCCAACGGGAGCGCGACGCTGCACTTGGCTTCGGGCTCCAGCGCGCAGGGCGTGGGCGTGCAGTTGCTGAACAGCGGCGGAACGCCCGTTGCATATGGCGCCGATTCTGCTACGCCCGGCAACACGAACCAGTGGACGGTCGGTGCGTCGCCCAATGGCACGCTGCAGGTGCCGATGACAGCGCGCTACGTCCGCACGGGCGCCGTATCGGCTGGATCGGTGAAGGCGCTGGCCACTTTCACAATGTCGTATCAATAAGCGTCTTCGATCAGACGAACTCGAAATGACCATGTTCATCGCGTGCCTCAAGCGCCTGTTACTCGCCGTCGCGCTGGCCAGTTTTGCCACAGGCGCCTGCGCCCGCTACAACGACTGCACCGCCCCGCTGCCGATGTCGGTCAATATCCCGTCAGTCGGCATTCCGGCAAATCTCTCCAACGGTCAGGCGATACCGGGCGCGCGAGCGTCGTTCAATATCCCCATCAATTGCACGATCAACCCGGGTGGAGTCTGGTGGATGACGATGTTCGCCGGATCGTTCTCACTCGTAGCGGGTTACTCGGATGTCTATACGGCACCCGGGCTGGGCGCAGGGGTCGGCTTCCGCATCCGCGATGGGTCGGGAGCCACCATGACGCCCGTCAGCAATTCCGGCACGATCAACACCTTCCAGTTCGGGGCGGCCCAGCTGGGCGCGAATGTCGTGCAAGGTTCGTTCGAACTGGTCAAAACGGGCGATGCGGTGGTGGGTACGTTCAGTTTTGTGACCGGGGTGCACATCCAGAATCAGGAATGGGCAAACGCCGGCACGCAGTCGGCCAGCACCTTGTCGTTCAACTACACGATTACGGGCACGGCCGTGCCGACCTGTTCTGTCACCACCACCGACATAACGGTGTCGCTGCCCACGGTATCCGTATCTGCCTTCAAGGGCGTGGGCGCAACGGCGGGCACGACACCGTTCGGTCTCTCGCTGAATTGTGCGAGCAACGCGAAACCATCCATCAGTCTCACGGATGCTGCCGCGCCGTCGAACGAGAGCAACGTCCTCACGCTTTCTGCCGGATCGACGGCGGCGGGTTTGGGTGTTCAGGTGCTGTATCAGATGCAGCCGCTGCCATTGGGCCCGATGAGTTACGTGTACACGGGCGGCACGCCCGTGACCAATGTGACTGCGCTCGGCACCCGATCCGGCGCCGCGAGCGTCAGCTTCACGGCGCGCTATATACAGACGGCGCCGAGCGTCAATCCGGGTACGGTGAATGCCGTCGCGACATTCACGATGTCGTATCAGTAACGCGAGTGATCGATTCTCAGTCGTCTCGTTCGGATGAGGGCATTTTGAACATTGTTATCAAGCCGCACCGTCTGCTCTATGTGATCGCGATGCTTGCGTTGACATTCGGCTTCGCCGGCCGCGCACACGCCGACTGCACAACGCCGACGGGACTGCCCACAACGTTCAACTACGGCTCCGTCGCAGTTGGAGACGCGGTTGCCGTGGGCGACGCCATTCCGGGCACCGTCCAGTCGTTTCACATGGTCGGCAAGTGCACTTCGAGTTCGACATGGAGCAAACCGGTCGTCGCGTGTCTGAATACGGGTACGCCCGTGTCAGGAATGACGGGCGTCTATCCCACCTCCATCTCTGGCATTGGCGTGCGCATGCGCGATTCCGGCGGCAATCCGATGGTGGGTACAGGCGGATGCTCGACCACTTCTTCATTAGGAAACACAGGAGCGGATGGAAGTTTCGACGTCTCGGGGTCGGTCGAACTGGTCAAAACGGGGCCGTCAGCAGCGGCACGATGTCGGCCATCGTCTACTAAACGGGTGTGCTCAACACGGGCATTCAGCTGAACAACGGTGCCAACACCATGACGCTCGCGAGCGTTCCCGTGCGTGCAGTGACCTGTTCCGTGACGGCCGCGACATCCAATCAGACGATCCCTCTCGCGACCGTCAGTCCCGCCATGTTCCCCGCCGCAGGGGCCGTTGCGGCGAGAACGCCGTTTTCGCTGGGATTGAATTGCCAGACAGGCGTCAAGGTCGCCGTGACCTTCAGTTCGACGTCCGGCACGACGGGCATCGCTTCTGTGCTCGGCAACCTCGGCACGGCGACGGGAATCGGCGTCCAGATGCTCGATTCGACCCAGACTTCGCTCGTACTCGGCAGTCCGTTGGTGCTGACGTCCAGCACGACGGGCAATATGTCGTTTCCGTTCTATGTCCAGTACTACCGGCTCGGCACGGCGCCCGTGGTGTCGGGCACTGTGCGCGCGACTGCCATTTTCACGATGAGCTATCAGTAGCGCGTCGCGCCACGGCGCACTGATCCTTCGAGCGACGCGCGGCGCGCGCCCGGAACGTGTCTGCCCCGCCCCCGCTATACTTATAGGTTGCTCCGGCCCGTGTATCATCGCGGCTTCGCCGTTCTTGCGGGCGGGGCCGGCACCTCGCCGCCCCGTTTCCCGTATCGCCGCCTGCCACAAGGGCGTGCGCCATGACCCTAATTGCCCATGTCAGTCTCCGAACTCAAACGCCGCCGCACTTTTGCGGTCATTTCCCACCCGGACGCGGGTAAAACCACGCTGACGGAAAAGCTGCTGCTGTTTTCGGGCGCGATCCAGATCGCCGGTACCGTGAAGGGCCGCAAGAGCAACCGCTACGCGACGTCCGACTGGATGGAGATCGAAAAGCAGCGCGGCATTTCCGTCGCGAGTTCGGTGATGCAGTTCGAGTACGGCGACTGCGTGATCAATCTGCTCGACACGCCGGGCCACGAAGATTTCTCCGAAGACACCTACCGCGTGCTGACGGCCGTCGATGCCGCCGTGATGGTGATCGACGGCGCGAACGGCGTCGAAGCGCAGACGCTGAAGCTGCTCGAAGTCTGCCGCAGCCGCAAGACGCCCATCGTCACGTTCATCAACAAGCTCGACCGCGAAGTGCGCGAGCCGCTCGATCTGCTCGACGAAATCGAACAGCATCTGGGCGTGTCGGCCGTGCCGTTCACCTGGCCGATCGGCATGGGCAAGGACTTTCAGGGCGTCTACGATATCCAGAACGATCAGGTGCGCGTGTTCCGCGCGGGTCAGGACACGATCGGCGGTGAAGTCGAGACGCTGCGCGCGCCCGGCGACGAAGAAGGCGAGCGCCGCTTCGGCCACGCGTGGGTGCGTGCGAAAGAGGAAATCGACCTGATCACGGGCGCGACGCCCACGTTCGATCGCGACGAATTTCTCGCGGGCCAGCAATCGCCCGTACTGTTCGGCTCAGCGATCAACAACTTCGGCGTGAAGGAAATTCTCGACGCGCTCGTCGATCTCGCGCCGCCGCCGTCCGCGCGCCAGACGGTGCAGCGTCCCGTGCTGCCGGAAGAGCCGAAGTTCACGGGCGTCGTGTTCAAGGTGCAGGCGAACATGGACCTCGCGCACCGCGACCGCGTCGCGTTCATCCGCGTGTGCTCGGGCCGTTTCGAGCGCGGCATGGCGCTGAAGGTCACGCGCAACAACAAGACGTTCCGCGCGAACAACGTCGTGACGTTCCTGTCGCAGCGCCGCGAGACGGTCAGCGAGGCCTACGCGGGCGATATCATCGGTATTCCGAATCACGGCACGCTGAGTCTCGGCGACACGCTGACGGAAGGCGAAATGCTGCAGTTCGTCGGCTTGCCGTTCTTCGCGCCGGAAATTTTCCAGACAGTCGAAGTGGTCGATCCGATGCGCTCGAAGCAGCTCGGCGAAGCGCTCAAGCAGCTGGGCGAAGAAGGCGCGATCCAGGTGTTCAAGCCGGTGGTCGGCGGGTTGATGATTCTCGGCGCGGTCGGGCAACTGCAGTTCGAGGTGGTGTCGCATCGTCTGTCGACGGAATACAAGGTCGACGTGCGGATGGCGCCCGCGCGCTACAGGATGTCGCGCTGGGTAACCTGCGACGACGCGGGCGAACTGCGCCGCTTCTGCGATTCCTACGCGCCGCGTATCGCCTACGACGCCGCCGATGCGCCCACGTATCTCGCGTCGCACGTTTCGGAAATCGAAGTTGCGCAGAAGGCGTGGCCCAAGATCGTGTTCAACGAACTGCGCGAGCATTCGGGCGCGCCGTTCAGGAAAGCGATGTAGCACGCTTCGCATCACAGATTATTTTTCGGCAAAGCCCGAAGCACCTGACAAAGGTGCTTCGGGCTTTTTTCTTGTGGCTCCCCGCAAGCCGCACGCGTTTTGCATATTCCAACAAGGTTGCATCCTCAACGAACAGCAGCGTTGACATTCCTCATTCATGCCGCGTGACCGGCGATGCTACTTTTCCGGTCACGCTGGAAGCCAAATGTAATGAAGGATGACGCCATCGCGGGCCGTCCGCCTGGCTTCCGTGGTGTGTAGCGACGAAGCCCTTCAACCGTGCATTTTCAGGAGCATCAATATGCAAAAACGCGTCCTCTGCGCCGCATCCATTGCCGCCTTCGCAGGCTTGCTTTCGACGTCTGTCATGGCCGCCGACGGCACGATCACGATCACCGGTTCGGTCACCGACACCACCTGCTCCATCAACGGCGCGGCGAGCGGCTCGCCCGCCGACGTCGCGGTGACATTGCCCAGCGTGCCGACCAGCTCGCTGAAGTCGGCGGGCGCGACGGCGGGCACGTCGAATCTCGGCGACATCAAGCTCGCGCTCAGCGGCTGTTCGGGCGCCGCGACCAAAGCCATCGCGCGCTTCGAAAACGGACCGACCGTCGATCAGGCGAGCGGCAATCTGATGAACCAGGCTTCCGCGTCGCCCGCGCAAAACGTGCAGGTCCGTCTTCTGAACGCGAAGACCGAGCCGATCAACGTTCTCACGCAAGACAACAACGATATCGGCACCGACGGCGCGACGATTTCGGGCGGCGCGGCCACGCTGAACTATTTCGCGCAGTACTACGCGACGGGCGAGGCGCAGCCGGGCAACGTGAGCACGTCGGTGCAATACACGATGCAGTATCAGTGAGCGCGCGTCCGTGTGCGCGCCGTCCGGTCCGGGCGTCGAGATTCGCGTGAACAGCACGATGAGGCGCAGAGCCATGGTGCGTTGGAGTGCCGCCGTGCTGGCGGGATCGGTCGCTGCGGGCGGCGCGCTCGCCAGCGTGACGATTGGCGGCACGCGCGTGATCTATCCGCTCGACGAGCGGGAAGTGACCGTCAAGCTGACCAACGACAGCAGGAATCCGTCGCTGGTGCAGGTCTGGCTGGATCGCGGCGACGAAGACGCCAATCCTGACGATATCGCCGTGCCGTTCGTGATCACGCCGCCGATCTTCCGCATGGATCCGAAGAAATCGCAGACGTTGCGCGTGATCCATGGTGGTGGCGAAGCGCTGCCGCAGGATCGCGAATCGGTGTACTGGCTCAACGTGCTCGACATTCCGCCCAAGGCAGCGCCGCGGTCCGACGCGAACATGCTGCAGATCGCCTACCGCACGCGTATCAAGCTGTTCGCGCGTCCGCCCGGTTTGCCCGGCTCGGCGGAAGAGGCGCCGCGCCGCGTCGCGTGGAAGATCGTGCCCGCGAGCGATGGCGATGGACAGTCGCTCGCGCTGTCGAATCCCACGGCCTTTCACGTCTCGTACAGCAGGATCACGGTGTCGGCGAATGGCCGCGCTTTCGAGAACGCGAGGGGCGGCATGGTCGCGCCCTACGGCAGCGAGATCATCCCAGTGCCCGCGATGGACGGCGTGCACGCGGGCACGGTTCGCTACACGGCGATCAGCGATTTCGGCGGCGCGATCGAAGGCGACGCGGACATCGCGCCGTGACATGCAGGTCGTCATCAAGGCGCAGGCGGCCGGGTTCCCGGTCGCGGCGTTTTCTCTCGTAGTTCCGACATCCGGCGCCCTGCGCCATCGCGCACGGAGGGCTGCTGCGGGCGTGCGTTTTGTGCGCTCGCGGTCGGCGCTGTCGGTTCGTTCAACCACAACGGGCGCGGGCTCCGTGCGCGGGATTCCTGATACATGGACTTGCATCGGCATCATTCACGCCGTTCGTTATGCACGGCGACGCGGTCGGCCGCGTTGCGGCCAGCCGCCGTGCTCGCGCGCTGCGTGTTCCCGATCGTTGCCGGCTTGCAGGCGGAGTACGCATTGGCTGGCGACGCGTCGAATCAGGTCGACTTCGACGGCCTGTTCCTGCGCTCGGGTGCGGCTGTCGACGTGTCGCGCTATGCGCGCGGCAATAACGTGGCGCCGGGCGCCTACAACGTGGATATCTGGGTCAACGGTACGCGTGTCGCGCGCGACGACGTGCGCTTCGTGCCCGCGGGCGACGACGGAAGCACGCGCCCGTGCCTCGCGCGCAGGACGCTGGAACATTGGGGCGTCGAGTTCTCTCGCATCGCCGGCTTAGGGACGGGGGCAGCGTCAGAAGCCACCGCGGATTGCATCGACGTCAGCCAGGCCGTGCCGCAGGCCACGGTCGATTTCGACTTCACCGAACAGAAGCTCGAAATCTCGGTGCCGCAGATGTACATGCGCAGCACGGCGCGCGGCTACGTGCCGCCCGAGTTGTGGGACAACGGCGTGAACGCGGGCTTCGTCAGCTATAGCGCGAACGCCTATCAGTTCAACAACGGCGGCGCGCGCTCGACGCAGGGTTATCTCGGGCTCAATGTCGGCGTGAACGTGGGCGGCTGGCATTTTCGGCATCAGTCGTCGCTGACGGCGATGACCGGCCAGAAAACACAGTTCGACGACATCGCGACCTTCGTCCAGCACGACGTGACGAAGCTAAAGTCGCAAGCGATCCTGGGCGAGTCGCACACCACGGGCGACGTGTTCGACAGCTTCGCGTTTCGCGGCGCGCAGCTCGCCACCGATGACCGCATGCTGCCGGAATCGATGCGCGGTTATGCGCCTATCGTGCGCGGCATGGCGGAGTCGAATGCGCGCGTGCGCGTGACGCAGAACGGCCAGACGATCTATGAAACGATCGTGCCGCCCGGTCCGTTCGAGATCGCGGATCTCTATCCGACGGGCTATGGCGGCAATCTCGAACTGACGGTGACGGAAGCCGATGGCCGGGAAAAGAATTTCACCGTGCCGTATGCGGCCGTCGCGCAATCGCTGCGGCCGGGCATCACGCGTTTCGCATTCACAGCGGGCGAGCTTCGCAACGATGCGCTCACCTCAAAACCCGTCTTCGCGCAACTGACCGTGCAGCGCGGCCTGACGAACCTCGTGACGCTCTACGGCGGCGGCATTGCGGCGAGCGGGTACGTGGCCGCAAATCTCGGTGCAACGCTCAATACGTCGCTCGGCGCGATAGCCGCGGACGTCACGTTGGCGCGTACGCAGGTGCCGGGCCAGCCGTCGCTGCGTGGGCACAGTCTGCACGTCGGCTACAGCAAGTTCGTCGATTCGACGGACACCAATATCGCGCTCGGCGCATATCGCTATTCGAGTTCGGGCTACCTGAATTTCACCGACGCCGCGCGGTTTCGCGACTACGTCAAGGGCGGTTCGACGGGCCATCCCGCCGACCGCACGCGCGGCCAGTTCCAGTTGATGGTCAGCCAGAATCTCGCGAGCTACGGCTCGGTGTTCGCGAACGTCACGGCAGAGGACTACTGGAACCGCAGCGGACGCAACGTGTTCTACCAGGCCGGTTACTCGAACGGTTACCGGTTTGGCACGTATAGCGTGACGCTGGGCCGCACGGAAAACGCGAGCGGCGCGCCGTCGAACGAAATCATGCTGACCACGACGATTTCGCTCGGCCGCTCGCGCCAGGCGCCGACGTTGTCGGCGAGCTTCAACCAGAGCGGCAATCAGTCGAGTCTGCAGACGAGCATCGGCGGCACGCTCGGCGATCGCAGCCAGTACTCGTACAACGTCTATGGCGCGGCGCGCGACGGCTCCACGGGCGGCCTCGATGCGAACGGCGGCGCGAGCGGCACCTGGCGCGGCCGCTACGCGCAACTGACGGCGTCGGCGAGCGGCGGCGCGCGTTCGTCGCAGATGGCGGCGGGTGTGAGCGGCTCGGTCGTCGCGCATCCGGGCGGCGTCACGTTCGCGCAGGCCGTGAGCGAAACGTTCGGCGTCGTCGAGGCGATGGGCGCCGAAGGCGCGGATGTGCGTGGCGCGCCCGGCGTCGAAGTCGGCGCCGACGGTTACGCCGTCGTGCCGTATCTGACGCCGTATTCGATGAACACGGTGGAACTCGATCCGAAGGGTGTGTCGATGGATGTCGAGTTCGCGTCGACGTCGGAAAGCGTGGCGCCGCGTTTCGGCTCGGTCGTGATGCTGAAGTACCGCACGACGATGGGACGCGCCGCCTTGATCCGCGCGCCGCAACTGAGCGGCGAAGCGCTGCCGTTCGGCGCGACGGTGTCGGACGGCAATGGTCTCGACGTGGGCGTCGTCGCGCAGAACAGCCGCATCTTCGCGCGCGGTCTCGAAGACAACGGCACCCTCACCGTGAAGTGGGGCGAGACGGCGGGCGAGCAATGCACGGTGCGGTATTCGCTGCCGGTGAAACGTCCCGCGGCGGATATGGGATATGTCTCCGTCGAGTCGCATTGCCTGTCGAACGCCGCGCTGAACCTGAGCGCCGCTACACCGTGAGAAGAGCGAATATGCGAACCCTTCCCTTGAATCATCTGTTGGCAGCCGTTGCGCTGGCGGGCGTTGCACCCGACGCTTTCGCTGTATGGAACGACTGCACCGCGCACCTGCCGATGACGGTCGACCTCGGCTCGGTTGCGATTCCCGCAAACCTCGCCAGCGGCGACGTCATACCCGGCGCCCGGGCGTCGTTCACCGTGTCGATCAATTGCACGGTCAAGGCGGGCGAGGGTAACTGGGCGATGAGCTTATCGTCTGGATCGTTCTCGCCCCTGCCGGGATTGCCGGATGTCTTCACCGCGACGGGATTGCGCGCGGGCGTCGGTTTTCGCATCCGCGACGCCACGGGAACACCGATGCTGCCGATCGTCTACAACGGCACGCTCAACACGTTTCAGTTCGG
Organism: Paraburkholderia bengalensis; assembly: GCF_037126505.1. NCBI lineage: Bacteria > Pseudomonadati > Pseudomonadota > Betaproteobacteria > Burkholderiales > Burkholderiaceae > Paraburkholderia > Paraburkholderia bengalensis. Next base: position 1,858 of record NZ_JACFYJ010000038.1, on the reverse strand, counting down.
CCCTCTGCGAGAGGGCGCAAACATCGTGCAAGGCACGTTTGAACTGGTGAAGCTCAGCGATGCGGTGACGGGAACGTTTGGTTTTTCGACGGGCTTGCACGTTCCGAATCTGGAATGGGCGAACAACGGCGATGGGCCGGCTAGCACCATGTCGTTCAGCTATACGATCGCGGGCACGGCTGTGCCGACCTGCTCGGTCACGACCACAGACGTCGCCGTGTCGCTGCCGATGCTCGCCGTGTCGGCCTTCAACAGTGCGGGCGCAACGGCAGGAACGACGCCGTTCGGCATCCTGCTGGATTGTGCAACCGACGCCAAGCCGTCCATCCGCTTTGCGGATGCCACGTTGCCTTCGAATCAGAGCAATGTGCTCACGCTTGCACCGGGTTCGACAGCGGCGGGCCTCGGTGTCCAGGTGCTGTATCAGATGCAGCCGTTGCCATTCGGATCCGGCGACGCGCCCGTGACCAATGTGACTTCTCTTGGCACGCGGTCCGGCCCCACGCGAGTCGCGTTCGAGGCGCGATACATACAGACAGCGCCGAGCGTCAGTCCCGGAACGTTGAAGGCCGTAGCGACCTTCAACCTGTCGTACAACTGATGCCTTTAAAGCAGGACGGAACGGTCGAAGTGGCGCCGCAGGCGAGTGCTGCTGCCGTCTCTATGAGTTCGGAATGCGCGTCGTGCAGCGGGTCGCGGACGAAGCGGATGTTGCAATGACAGTCGTCGGTGGGCTCCGTGCGCATGGACAGTTCGACGTCCGGCAGTTCGACTGCGAGCGAGCCGAGGCGCGGCGAAAACCATTGCGTCGCGAACGTGGGCGGCACGGACAGCACGAGGCGCCTGCGGCCCTTCGCTGTCATGACCTGGCGCGTGCCGCGTTCGAGCGTACCGAACGCATCGGAGACGCACGGCAGCAATCGCTGGCCCGCCTTCGTCAGACGGATGCCCTTGTGATCGCGCTCGAACAGCTTCGCGCCGAGCGATTCCTCAAGAATCTTGATCTGCCGGCTGACGGCGCCTTGCGTGACGCACAACGCAACGGCCGCGCGGTTGAAACTCATGTGCCGCACCGTCTCTTCGAAAAAGCGCAGCGTGATCAGCGAGGGCAGGCGCCGCATGATTGTTCCTTCCGTCTCATCTTTTGCTTTGTTACGCGCCCGGGCGTTCGCCCTGGCCGGCGCCGCAGGGCATCGCGCGGGCGCTTGGCGCGCCAGGACAGATGCGGCCGGGAGGCCGCGTCGCGCATCGTGGGGCGATCTACATGGTGCGTCGAACGGCGCGTACGCGGCGTGGCGGGCCGCCACCGCGCATGCAGAAAGCCGATGCATCGGCGACCGGCGCTTCGCTGCGCGCTCGTCTGGCGCCTGCTGCGGACGGCGGAACACAACGGCGCCAGCTTCCTATGCCGATCCGGCTCATGCCGCCTGCCTGCGCCGCCGCCGCAGCCTGACACACCTATGCCCGCGCTCATCGCCTATCCTGATGACATCGCGCGCGCATCCGCCGACCCGCGCCGCGCGCCTCTCTTTCACTACCGGAGCGCCCGTGACTGTACGAAATCTCGACGCGTTGTTTCGACCGCAATCCGTCGCCGTGATCGGCGCCTCGAACCGTCCCGGCAGTACGGGCGCGATGGTATGGAAGCGGCTGATCGAAGGCGGTTTCGGCGGCCCGGTGTGGGCCGTCAATCCGAAATACGACATGCTCGACGGCCACGCATGCGTGAGCAATGCGGGCGACCTGCCCGAGGCGCCGACCGTCGCGATCATCTGCACGCCGCCCGCGACGTGGCCCGGCCTCGTCCATGCGCTCGGCGGGCGCGGCACGCGCGCGGCGATCATCGTCGCGAGGCGCG
>NZ_JACFYJ010000037.1:0-78787 GCF_037126505.1 Paraburkholderia bengalensis | reverse complement strand
CGATCACCGCGCCCGTGCTGCCGCCTACCGCGCCGCCCAGCGCCGCGCCCGCGACGCCGCCAAGTGCGCCGCCCAGCGCGTTATTCATATCGCCTGCCACCGCCGGCAACGAGGTCGCAGCCGTGAGCGCTGCAAGGGCAACCATCTGGAAGATTCGCTTCGACATTTGTAAGACCCGTTGTTTTTGAGACGGCGCCGAGTATAACCGCGTGCCTGAAAGGCGTTCGTAACGCCGCCCGCCCCGCTCGTAAGAGGTGTAACAAATTCCGGTCTGCGCGTTTCAAAGGGCTTGATACATAAGGCTTTACCGATCGTTGCACGGGTCGATACACACAATTTCATCGTTTCAATGTTGCACCGCGACCACGTGCGCTTGAAGTTTCCCGTCGATGGCGTTCTCGCCGAAGCGCCGGACCAGGGCTGCGGTGCAGGCGGCCGTCGCCTCGTCCAGCGAGGCGCCCGCGCGCGCTTCGATTTCACCGCGCAGCGGCGTTCCCTGGCAGTAGGCAAGCGCCGCGACGCCCGCGGAAGCCGCGTGGCTGCGTTTGGCGACTGTCTCGATGCGCGGCGCCTTGAAGCCGCCGCCGGCAAGGTCGCGCGAAATGGAACCCGTGTCGCAATAGCCGTGCGGGACGCGCTGCAAGAAGCGAGGGGGATCGGTTGCGTACAGCTCGCCGAGCGCCGCCGACACCGTCTCGCCGAATTCGTTTTCGCCGATGCGATCCCAGACGTTGAACAGCAGCACGCCGCCGGGCCGAAGCACGCGGCGCGCTTCGGCAAAGGCGCGCGCCTTGTCGGGAAAGAACATCGCGCCGAACTGGCAGACGACGAGATCGAACGCGGCATCGTCGAACGGAAGCTGCATCGCGTCCGCCTGCTGCCATCTGACGGGGCGGCTCACGCCGCGCCGCGCGGCGCAGTCGAGCATCGCCTGGTTGAGGTCCGTCGCGACGATTTCGACCTGCTCCGGCAGCGCCTGCGCGATGGCCCGCGTGACGGCGCCCGTGCCCGCCGCGATTTCGAGGACGTTCGACGGATGGACGGATGCCGCGCGGCTCGCCAGATCCTGCGCGAACGGCTCGAACAGCATCGGCACCAGGTCCCGCTCGTAGATTTCAGGAATCGAGCCCGTGAAGCCCGTGTCGTTGGGTGTTTTCATTGCCTGCCTCCGTCGCATCTGCCGCGAGTCGCGCCGTGCTCGTGCTGAAAGCTTAGGCGATGGCATCGAAACGGGAAGCGCGCGCCGCCGCGCCCACGACGACCTCGGGCGCACCCGGCACGATGCGAACGCGCGCAGGCGTGCGCGACAGCCGGTACGGCACCTTGACGATGGGCCAGAACGCGCCGTTCGCATCGCGCGCGACACTCAGCACGTCGGCCAGAAAATCGGCGTCTTCGACCAGTTCGACGACGCGCGCGACGGGCACGGCACGCACGCCCGCGCGCGCCAGCGCTGCGACCGCGGCCGCCCGCGTGAGCGAGCCGCAGCGCGCCGCTTTCGCGCGGGCCGCCAGCAGGTCCGTTGCGCAACCTTCATCGCTTTCGAGCCAAACATGGCCGTCGATGCACGCCACCGCGATGCCCTCCGGCGCGCGATTGCCCGCCGCGAACAGCGCGCACCACGCGGCCACATCCTGCATCGATATTTCGACGAAGGCGCCCTCCTGCCGGGCCGAACCCGCGAGACTCGCGACGATCGCAAACAGCGCGGCCTGCCCGCCGAGAATGTCCGCGCCCGACACGCCGACCTTCACCGGTTCGCCGCGGCTTTGGGTCAGGTCCATGAGACCGCCCATCGCCTGAATGACGGTGTCGAACGCCGGCCGCGCAGGGTACGCGGACGCCATGCCGAAGCCCGAAATCGAGCAGTAGATCAGACGCGGGTTGATCCTGCCGAGCGATTCGCGGTCGAATCCCAGCTTCGCGAGCGCGCCCGGCCGCAGGTTTTCGACCAGCACGTCCGCGTCGGCGAGCAGCGCGGCCAGATAGGCTTTGTCGGCTTGCTGCTTCAGATCGAGCGCGATGGTCTGCTTGTCGGTGTTGTTGAGCGCGAAGAAATAGCTCGTGCCCGCCTGCCCCGGCGTCCACGAGCGCGCGACTTCGCCGTCGGGCGGCTCGACCTTCACCACTTGCGCGCCGAGCGCCGCGAGATGCTTGCCGACGAGAGGCGCCGTCGTGTACTGGCCGATCTCGACGACCTTGATGCCGGCGAGCGGGCCCGCGCTGCTCACGCGCGCCTCGTCGTCCGTGCCCGCTCGCGGCGCGGCGCAGGAAGCGGGCGTCGGCTCGTCCGCATTCGACAGGCGCGAGATGCCGAATATCGGCACCTGCCGATAGGTCTCGCCATCGATGCCCTGCGCGTCGATCCGTTGCGCGGCCTGCGCGTGACGCAGGCGGAAATTCGGCTCACCCGACAGCCCCGCGACGGGCACGATCGGCCCCGCCGCCACGCCGATTGCTTCGCACAGCTTCGAGCATTGGTCCGTGGTCAACGTGGTGGTCCAGCGTTCGATCAACGCATCGAGTGCGTCGACGTCGAGCACGCGGCCGCGCAAGCTTGCAAAGCGCGGATCGTCGAGTTGCGGCACGCCCGCCACGCCTTTGATCTTGCGCCATTGGTCTTCCGTGCTCGTGCAGATCAGCACCCAGCCGTCGCGCGTGCGATACGCATTCCACGGCGCGCAGGCAGGATGGCGGTTGCCGACGCGGGCCGCCGTGCGTTGCGCGAACGCCGCCGGCAGAAACGTGGTGAGCGCGCTCGCCGCGCAGCCGAACAACGTGACGTCGATGTTCTGCGCGATGCCGTGCAGGCGCTCGACGCGCACGGCGGCCGCAATCGCCGCGCACGCATACAGTGCCGCCGACAACTCCGCGAACGGCACGCCGATGCGCACGGGCTCGCCCGCCGCGAAGCCCGTCGTGTCCATCAAACCGCTGATCGCCTGGATCTGCGCATCGGAGAAGCCCATGCGCTCGCGCGAATCGTGCGCGCCCGTTGCCGTGATGTCGCACACGATGTGTTTGCCCGCGGCCTTCAGTGCCGCGATGACGCGCCTGTCGCTCTCGGGACTCACGTCCGACGAAACGACGATCACGTCATACGCGAAGCCGTCCGATGGCGACTGCGCAAACGCGACCTGCGCGCCCGCATGTTCGAGCAGCGCCGCGCCGAGCCTGAGCGCATCGCGTGTGCCCCAGGCCAGAATCCGCACGCCGTCCAGCATGGTTGTCTCCTTGAGTCTCACAGATTGCCTTTGAATCAACGATACGGCGCGAGCGAAACGCGGACAAACGACATTTCGTTCGCACTCGATTGAGTTTTGCTCAAGCGTGCCGACACGTACGCACACGCTGCCCGTGCCGTTCTACGCAGCTTCCCCAGCATGCGCGGCGCGAAGCGCGTGCTACCATTTTTTGATGCGAACCCTTCCGTCACTCAACGCGCTGCGGGCCTTCGAGGTATGCGGCCGGCTGCTCAGCGTGCAGCTCGCGGCAAACGAGCTCAACGTCACGCCCGCCGCCGTCAGCCGGCAGATCAAGCTGCTCGAGGATCAACTCGGCGTGCAGCTTTTCGAGCGCGGTCATCGCGCGATCGCATTGACGCCGATCGGCGAACGCTATCTCACCGACATCGTGCGCGGCTTCGAAACGATGCGCACCGCGACCATCAACCTGACGGAAGCGCGGCGCCGTCGCACGCTGAAAATTCGCGGCTACACGACGTTCTCGATGAACTGGCTGCTGCCGCGTCTGTCCGCGTTTCATCGCGAGCATCCCGACATCGAAGTGAGTCTTACGACGTCGCTGCAGGCCGTCGACTTCAATACGGAAGATGTCGACGGCGCCATTCGTCTGTCGCACGCGCCGTCGTCCGAACTCGGATTCGACCGGCTCGTGCCGAACGAACTCGTGCCCGTCTGCAGCCCCGCGTTCTTGCGCGCGCATCCCGATCTCGCCGACGCGACACCCCAGGCGCTGCGCAACGTACCGCTCCTTCATTCGCTTGCGCGCCGCGAGGACTGGGCCAAATGGCTCGACGCAGCGGGCGTGCGCGGCGTCAATCCGCTGAGCGGGCTGAGTTACGAAAGCTCGATCCTCGCGTACTTCGCGGCGACGCAAGGTGTCGGCGTCGCCATCGCGCAGCGCGTGCTCGTCGCCGACCAGTTGCGCGACGGCACGCTCGTGATGCCCTTTTCGTTCGTGCTCGATCTGGGCGCGTTCACGTACTACCTGATCTATCCGCGCGAGCATCTGACGAATCCCGAGTTCGCCGCGTTCCGCGACTGGCTGCTGTCGATCGGCGAAGCGGGCGTCTGATACTTCGCCGCATCGCTTCTCAACGGCCCTTGTACTGCGGCTTGCGCTTCTCAGCGAACGCCTTGCGCCCTTCCACGCGGTCTTCGGAATCGCGCATCGCGCCCCACGCGAGCTCCGTGAATTCGAGCGCCTGCGCGAGCGGCACGTTGCTGCTCGTCTCGACGATTTTCTTGATCATCTGCACGGCGAGCGGACCGTTCGACGCAATCGTGCGCGCCAGTTCGAGGGCCTTGTCGAGCAGCGCTTCGGGCTCGACGACATCGGAGATCAAGCCCACGCGCTCCGCGTACATCGCGTCGATCCGGCTGCCTGTCAGCAGCATCTTCATTGCGATCGCGGACGGCACGGCCTTTTGCAGCGCCTGAATGCCGCACACGGCGGGAATGCTCGCGACGACTGCCTCGGGCAAGCCGAACGATGCATTGCGCGACGCGATCCGCAAGTCGCACTGCAGCGCGAGTTCGAGTCCGCCGCCCAGGCAGTATCCGTTGATCGCGGCGATGACCGGCTTGAAGAGACGCAGCGACCCCAGGTCCATCAGGCGCACGTAGATGCCTTCTGCCGCGGCGCGGTCCATGGGATGCACGAATGCTGAAGAAAAGCTCGTCGCGGGCGGCAGTGTGTTCTTCAGATCCGCGCCGACGCAGAACGATTTCTGCCCCGCGCCCGTCAGCACGATCACGCGCACGTCGTCGTCGTCGCGTGCCTGCGCGAGCGCCGCGCGCAATGCGTTGAGGCTGTCGAGATCGAGCGCGTTGAGCGACTCGGGACGATGGAGCGTCACGGTCGCCACATGCGCGGTCACGTTGTAGTGAATCGTCATGACCGTGCTCCTCAAACGCTCGGCGACGACAGCGAACGGCCGCCGCACACGTACAGCGTCTGTCCCGTGATGTACGACGCGTCGCGCTGCGAGAAGAACAGGACAGCTTGCGCGATGTCGTCCGGCGTGCCGATGCGCTGCACGGGCACGGACTTCTTCAGGCGCTCCTGAAGCGCTTCGTCGAATGCGCGAAAGAGCGGCGTGTCGACGATGCCCGGTGCGACCGCGTTGACAGTGACGCCGGCATTCGCCCATTCGAGCGCGAGACTGCGCGTGAGGCTCACCACACCGCCCTTCGCCGCCGAATAGTTCGCCTGTCCCGCACCGCCCAGCCACGCGCGCGACGAGATGTTCACGATGCGTCCATGTCGCGCGGCGCTCATGTGCGGGAGCACGGCGCGGCAGCACAGGAACTGCGACTTCAGATTCACGCCGAGCACGGCATCCCAGTCGTCGTCGCTCATCTTCGTGATGCGCTTGTCGCGCACGATGCCCGCGTTGTTCACCAGCACGTCGATACGGCCGAAGCGCGCGATCACCGACTCGACGGCCTGATTGACGGAGCCGCTGTTCGTGACGTCGACAGGCAGCGCGGTCACATCGGCGCCGCCGACGCTCAACGCGCCCGCGGCGTGATCGAGCGCGGCACGATCGAGATCGAACAGCGCGATGCGCCGTCCGCTGCGGGCGAGCGCCTGCGCGATGCCGAAGCCGATACCCTTCGCAGCGCCTGTGACGATGGCGACCTCGGCGGCGGGGTTGTGGTGTGATGAAGCGTCCATGACGTGTCTCCGTGGAATGAAAAGCCTGTGCAACCGATGCTAGGACGCCAGGCGCGCCGCGCTCAAACGACATTTTTCGCGGCTTCGATTGACTTTCGCTCAATCGAAAGCGGCCGCGCCCAGCCGCTGGCGACACGCGCGTTCGGTGCACAAAAAATCAATCGAGTGCGCAAAAAAAGTCGTTTGCGCAGCGCGTTTGGCGAAACCTACGATGCGTCCATGTGCCGGACCGATCACCGCTCACCGATCACCGGCGCGTTCATCACAAGAGACACGGAGACAACATGGACAGTATCCTTCCCGGCGTTGCCCACGAATCCGCCACGCCGCTCACGCAAGTGCAGAGAAAGGCCATCGTCGCGGCAACGCTCGGCACGATCGTCGAATTCACTGACTGGATCATTTACGCCACCTTCGCCGCGCTGTTTTCGCGGCACTTCTTTCCCGCGCACAACGAACGCGTGTCGCTGCTGTCGGCGTTTGCTGTATTCGCCGTCGGCTTCGTGATGCGGCCGATCGGCGGCGCGCTGCTTGGCGCGTACGCGGACCGGCATGGCCGCAAGAACGGGCTCGCGCTGTCGGTCGCGTTGATGGCGGGCAGCTCGCTCGTCATCGCCGTGTGTCCCGGTTATGAATCGATCGGCTTCGCGGCGCCGCTGATACTCGTGCTCGCGCGCCTCGTACAGGGCTTTGCCGCGGGGGGCGAGTTCGGCTCGGCATCCACGTTCCTGATCGAATCGGCGGCGCCTTCGCGGCGCGGCTTCGCAGGCTCGTGGCAGCACTTCGCCGTGAACGCGGGCGTGCTGGTGGCCGCCGCGATCGGCGCGATTCTCACGTCGATGATCGATCAGGCGGGCATGGCGAACTACGGCTGGCGCATCGCGTTCGGGATCGCCGGGCTGCTCGGCTTCGTCGCACTGTGGGTGCGGCTCGCCGTCGCCGAAACCGACGCCTTCAAGAAAACGCTCGCGACGCATCAACGCGCGCGGCACCCGTTTCTCGTGATCCTGCGCGAGCATCGCCGCGCGGCGCTGCGCGTGATCGGCATCGCGATGGCGGGCAATCTGTGCATCTATTTGTGGCTGGTGCTGTTTCCGACGCTCGCGCATCTGCGCACCGGCTTGCCGTTGCACGACGCGTTCAGCGCGAGCGTGATTTCGATTCTGGTGTCGCTGGTGGCGATTCCGTTCATCGGCATGCTGTCGGACCGCATCGGCCGCAAGCCTGTGCTGCTCGCGTTCGCCGGCGGCTCCGCACTGTTCGCATGGCCCGCGCTGCACTTCCTGTCCAACGACTTCTGGAGCGCCACCGCCATCGTGACGATCGGCATGATGCTGTCGTCGGGCTTCGCGGCGACCTGCGCGACGGTCATGGCCGAGCAGTTCCCGGCACACGTTCGCGCGACGGGCGTGGCACTGCCGTATGCGATATCGGCGGCGCTCTTTGGCGGCACGCTGCCCTACATCGTCACGGCGATGTCGAATTCGGGTCTCGCGCCGTATCTCTGGGTCTACGTGGCAGCCGTGTGCGCAGTGGGCTTCGCGGTCTATGCGCGGATGCCCGAGACGCGCGGCAAGGTTCTCGATTGAGGTCAGGATGCGCGATTGAGTTGGCTATTGGCGAAGCGACGCTCAGGGCAGCGAACGTTCGCGCGCCGTCATACAGGTTTCGAAAGTGCTTTTACTGGAGGCAGCAATGCGCAAGGTGGTCATCGGCGGCGTCGGCATGACGTCGTTTGGCAAGTTTCTCGAACGCAATCTGAAGTCGCTCGCTGAGGAATCGGTGTCGCTCGCGCTGAAGGACGCGCGCGTGAGCGTCAACGACGTCGATCGCGTGTTCTTCGGCAATGCAGCGGCGGGCGTCGTCACGGGACAGGAAATGATTCGCGCGCAGTCGTCGCTGCGCAATACGGGACTCGACGGCAAGCCGATGTTCAACGTCGAGAACGCATGCGCGTCGGGCAGTTCGGCGTTGCATCTCGCGTGGCTTTCGGTTGCGTCGGGACAGGCCGAGACCGCGCTGGTCGTCGGCGTCGAGAAGCTCTCGCACGAAGACAAGGCCGTTTCGTTCGGCGCGTTCGCGAAAGCCGTCGATCTCGAAGAGCCGTTCCCCGAAGGCGTGACGACGGGCACGGGCTCGCTCTTCATGGATCTCTATGCGGCGAAGGCGCGCAAGTGGATGGAAAAGACGGGCGCCGACGCGAGCGACTTTGCGCGGGTCGTCGTCAAGAGCCGTCGCGCGGGCTCACTGAATCCGCACGCGCAATTCCGCAGCGAGACGAGCATCGACGAAGTGCTCGCGAGCCGCATGGTCAGTGATCCGCTCACGCTTTTCATGTGTTCGTCGATCGGCGACGGCGGCGCGGCCGTCTTCATCTGCTCGGAAGACTATGCGGCGAAGCGCGATATCCGCCCCGTGTTCATTCGCGCGAGTTCGATCGTGTCGGCGAAAGCGGATGGAACGGGCGAACTCGTCGCGGTGCGCGCGGCGCGTGCGGCTTATGAAGAAGCGGGCATCGGTCCGTCGGATGTTCACGTAGTCGAACTGCACGACGCATCGGCGCCCGCCGAGCTGATTCACTACGAGAATCTCGGCCTGTGCGCGCCCGGCGACGCGCCGAAGCTGATCCGTTCCGGCGACACGGATATCGGCGGACGCGTGTCGGTGAATCCGAGTGGCGGCCTGCTGTCGCGCGGCCATCCTGTCGGCGCGACGGGCGTCGCGCAGATCGTCGAACTGACGCAGCAGTTGCGCGGCAAGGCGGGCGCGCGGCAGCGGCCGGGCGCGAAGGTGGCGCTGGCGGAGAACAACGGCGGGCAGTTGGCGGGAGATTCGGCGGTGGCGTTGGTGACGATTCTGTCGACCTGAGCATTCGATCATCCGGCACGGCGAAGCTCACGCCGGATGATGCCGTCAGCACCGGTGCCCGCCTGCCGACGCTGGCGCTTTATCGTTCCCGCGACGCTGGTTTCTTCTTCGCCTGTCCCTCGATCAGCCGCAGCAGCGTCTGCACCGGCTCGCTCAACCGCTGCGGCGCCCGATGCACGAGTCCGATCTCGCGATGAAACGTGTGATGCCCCAGGTCCACGGCGCGCACGGTCGACGGCCAGCGCCTGTAGGTGGCCGTTTGCGGCACGAGCGCGACGCCGACGCCGTTCTCGACGAGCCTGACGATCGCTTCGAGTTCATCGAGTTCGCACACTTCGCGAACGGTGAAGTGCATGCTGCGCAGAAAACGGTCCACCAGCCTGCCGCCGAACGAGGCCCGATCGTAACGAATGAACGGCTGCGCCGACAGCAGCTCGGCCCAGTCTTTGCCCTTGACGCCACGCGGCACGATCAGCCTGAACGGCTCTTGCGCGAGCGGCGTCCATTGCAGATCGCTCTGAAACGAAAACGGCGGACGAATGATGGCGGCGATATCGATCTCGCCGGCATCGACCATGTTGACCAGTTCCATCGACAAACCGGGAATCACACGCGTGCGGCAACCGGGGCACGCGGCGTGAAAGCGCCCCAGCGCATCGGGCAGCAGCGAGCGCTGCACCGACGCAATCGCGCCGATGTTCACGCGCACGGGAGCCGCTGCATCCGCTGCCGCCGAACTGAGGTTGCCGTACAGCCGCACCACTTCCTGCGCCTGCACGAGGATCTGCTGGCCCATTGCATTCAGCCGTGCAGCGCGGCCTTCGCGATCGAACAGCGCGAAGCCGAGTTCCGCTTCAAGCCTCTGCATCTGCGCGCTGACTGCCGCTTGTGTCAGGCCGATCTTCTTGCCGGCGGCGGCGAACGTGCCTTCGCGTGCCACGGCGATCAGCGTTTTCAACTCGCGAATCATCGATAAATTTTATTTGTGTGTGAGGAAATTATATATTGATTCTATTTTTTCAATGGCGCAGCCTATCATGAGCGATCCACGCGCGATTCACACGCACACAGTCCATACGGAAATACACAATGCAATGGAGCAATCAGTGAGCCTTTCCCCTTTCCATCTGGCCATTCCCGTCTATGACCTTCCCGCCGCGCGCGATTTCTACGGTCGCGTGTTCGGTCTCGAAGAAGGCCGCTCCAGCACGCAATGGGTCGACTTCAACTTCTTCGGCCACCAGCTCGTAATCCACGAGCATCCGAAAACGGCCTCGCAGGAAAGCGTACACAGCAATCCCGTCGACGGTCACGACGTGCCCGTGCCGCACTTCGGCGTCGTGCTCGAATGGAATCAGTGGGAGGCGCTCGCGGAACGGTTGAAGTCGTTCGGCACGAAGTTCGTGATCGAGCCGTACATCCGCTTTCAGGGGCAGGTCGGCGAGCAGGCGACGATGTTCCTGTTCGATCCGTGCGGCAATGCGCTGGAATTCAAGGCTTTCAAGGACATCGGCCAGCTGTTCGCAAAGTGATGCGATGCTTCGGCGGCGCCTTTTGAATCGGCTGATGCGAGCGGTCCGCGCTTTCCCGGCGAGGAACGCGGACCGCGGTCATTTGCGAAACGTCAGCCTTCTTCCTTCGACATGACGGCCGTCGCCGGGTCGTACTTGTAGCCCTTTTGCGCGAGCTGCTGCGCCATCGTCGCGCCGATCAGCTTCTTCTGCGCCTCGCGGAACACCAGCTCGTGATCGGGCTTGAGCCGCTCCAGTTCGAACGACAGCCGGCGCAATAGCGCGGCCTCGCCCGTGCTGCGCGCGTCGATGAAGAGGATCTTCTCGTTCGCCTGGTCGAGCCGCTGCTTGATGTCCTTGGCGTACGTCACCCATTGCTCGGCGTTCGCGCGAAGGTCGTTGTAGGCCTTCGTGTGCGCCTTGGACTGCGCGGCGAGCTGGCGTTGCATCGCCGCGATTTCCTCCGCGACGTCGGTCGCATCCGGCTGCCCTTCTTTCGACGATGCATGCGCGCTCGCCCGTTGCGCCAGGCTTTCGCTCAGCTCCTGCGCGCGGCGTTCCGCTTCGTCGGCGCGCGCCTTTGCGGCGAGCGCGTCTTGCGTCGCGCGCGCCAACTCGGCGTTGCCCGCAGCCTGTGCGTCGTTCAGCGCATCGATCTGCTTACGGGCTGCGTCGAGTTCTTGCGTAACGCGTTGCAACTGCTGTCCTGATTCGCCGCCTTGTCGTTTCGCGCCGTGGACGCCTCGCGCTCAGCGGCAAGGCTGCGCTCCAGTTCGGCTGCGCGTTGCTCCGCTTCGTCCACCTTCTGCTTCAGAAGCGCTGCTTCCTGCGTCGCGCGCGCCAGCTCGGCGTTGCCTGCAGCCTGCGCGTCGTTGAACGCATCGATCTGCTTGCGGGCTGCGTCGAGTTCTTGCGTAACGCGTTGCAACTGCTCGTGCTGCGCCGCGGCGGCTTCCCGCTCGGCCGCGAGACTTTGCTCCTGTTGCGCGGCATGTTGCTCGAGTTGCGCCGCGCGCTGCTCGGCGGCCTGCGCGCGATCCGTCGCCGCGACACGTCCTGCGTGATCGCGCCAGTTCCGCGCTCGCCGACGACTGCGCCTCGTTCAGCGCGCCGATTTGCGCGCGCGCGGCGTCGAGTTCGTTCGATACGCGCTGCAACTCGGCAAGTTGCGCCGATGCCTCGTGATCGCGCGCAGCTGCCGCTTCGCGCTCGGTGGCGAGGCTGTGTTCCAGTTCTGCCGCGCGATGTTCGGCGGCATCGGCACGCTCTTTCGCTGCCGATGCCTCTTGCGCGAGCCGCGTCAGTTCCGCGCTCGCCGTTTTGTGCGCATCGTCCAGCGTGCGCATTTGCGCGCGTGCCGCTTCGAGTTCGCTCGTGACGCGCTGCAGTTCCGCCGATTGTGCCGATGCCTCGTTAGCGCGCGCCGCCGCCGCATCCCGTTCGGCGGCGAGCTGCTGCTCGAGTTGCGCCACGCGTTCCATTGCCGACGATGCTTCTTGCGACAGCCGCGCGCGTTCCGCGTTCGCGGCCTTCTGCGCGTCGTTCAGTGCATCGCTCAGTGCGCTGATTCGCGCGCCCGCTTCTTCAAGCTCGCGCTGGGTGCGCTGCAACTCGTCGAACTGCGCCGACGCTTCGGCGTGGCGCGCCGTTGCCGCCTCACGTTCGGCCGCAAGCGCCTGTTCGAGTTGCGCGGCATGCTGCTGCGCGGCATCCGCGCGTGTCTTCTGCGCCGACGCGTCCTGCGTGATGCGGGCGAGTTCGGCGCTCGCGGCCGCTTGCGATTCAGTGAGCGCGTCGATTCGCGCACGAGCTTCCGCGAGTTCGTTCGTCGCGCGCTGCAGTTCGTCGCCCTGTGCCGCCGTCGCCGTGCGCTCCGTGGCGAGACTCTGCTCCAGTTGCGCGGCGTGCTGTGTCGCGGCCTCGGCCCGTTCGTTCGCCGCCGCTGCCGCCTGTGTCACGCGCGACAGTTCGGCGTTCGCGGTTGTCTGCGCTTCCGACAACGCATTGATCTTCGCGCGCGCATCGTCCAGTTCGCCCGTCACGCGGCGCAGTTCGTCGGCCTGCGCCGACGTCGCCTCGCGCTCCACCGCCAGGTCGTGCTCCAGTTGGGCGGCATGCTGCGCGGCCGTATCCGCGTGTTGCTTCGCCTCCTGCGCGACGCGCGCCAGTTCGGCGCTTGCGGCGGCCTGCGCTTCCGTCAACGCCTTCACCTGAGAGCCGGCTTCGTCCAGTTCGCGTCTGACGCGCTGCAACTCGTCGCTTTGCGCAGCGGTTGCTTCGCGTTCCAGCGCTAGCCCCTGCTCCGCCTGCACCGCGCGCTGCTCGGCCGCTTCCGCCCGTTGTGTCGAAGCGGCTGCATCGTGCACGGCTTGCGCCAGCTCGGCGGCCGCGGCCGTCTGCGCCTGGTTTGCCGCATCGATTTGCGCACGCGCTTCGTCGAGTTCGCGCGCGACGCGCTGCAGTTCTTCCCGCTGATCGGCCGCCTCTTCGTAGCGCGCCACGGCCGCGTCGCGCTCCGCTGCGAGCGCGCGGCGCGTTTCGCTCAATTCGGCCTCGAAGGCGGCGGCCTGTGCCGCGCTTTCGCTCGCTTGCGCCGTGGCGGCTTGGGCGCGAGATTCGGCGGCGCTCGCCTCTTGCGACAGGCGCTCCGCTTCGTTGAGCTTGGCCTGCCAGGCTTCGCTCAGCCTCGCGACTTCGCGCCGGGCGTCGTCGCGATCCCGGCCAAGCCGCGCGATCTCCTCGTTCTTGCCGGAGACCGTTGCGGCGAGCCATTCGTTCGCGCGATGCTGGTCCGCGAGCGACGCCTCCATCGTCGAAATCTTCGCTTCCTGCTCCGACGCACGCTGCGTCAACTCGGCGACGCTCGACTCGGCCGCTTCGGCGCGGGCCTTCGAGGCGGACAGTTCCGCCCGGTCCCGCTCGGCGGCATCGCGTAGCGCGTGCAGGTCGTCTTGCATGACGCTCAACCGCTCGCGCTCCGTGACGACCTGCTCGCCCGTCTTCTGATACTCGGCGAGGGCCTCGTCCCGCTCGCGGCGCACGACGTCGAGCTGCTGGTTGGCGGCGCCCAGGCTCTCGATATGCAAGCGCTGCGCGTCCTGCTGGGACGCCGACCAGATCCGGTTGGCGATCTCGATCAGCGTTTGGGCAAGCTCGCCGGGCAACGCCTTGGGAGCGGCCGTCTCGGGCGCCCGCGACTCGCGCGCGTCGCGCCAGCGCTGCAAGGCGGCCGCGACCTCGACGATCGAACCGCTCCGAACCTCCGACCACACGGTGACAGGGGAAACAAGGCGGCCTTCTTCGGTCATGCGATCTGCAATGGCGGCGATCTGTTGATCGGAAATGATGTCTGCTTCTGTGGACATAAGCGCCTCAAGTTCAATCCAGCCGGGCGAAAGACAAATTTTCGATACGTTACTACGATCGGGGGGAATCGCGATGAAAGAAGTGTGCCAGCGGAGGGCGGACCGCGTGATCCGAGGCATAAGAGCCGGTGACAGCGCTCTCTCGATGGAGGAGCGGCACGTCCGGAACGTTGCAGACCAGCGTCGAAGGTGTATTTGCCGTTGGCGACGTGCGCTCGGGTTCAACCCGGCGCGTGGCCTCGGCAATGGACGAAGGTGCTGGCGGCATCGCGCAGAATCAAAGCTTTTTGACTCGTGCTTATTGATGCTGATGCGCTTGTGGCGCGCATCGCGCGAAAAAGGCGTCGCGCGATGCACGGTCCTTCCTTTTTAAATCGACAGGCAGACTTTCCCAAAGTGCTTCCCGCTCGCCTGATGCCGGAAAGCATCTGCAATCCCATCGAGGGGATACGTGGAGTCGATCACGGGCTTGATGCCGTTTGCGTCGATCGCGCGGATCATGTCGATCTGGTGCCTGCGGCTGCCCACAATCAGCCCTTGCAACTTCTGATGACGGCGCATCAGTTCGGCCGTCGGGATTTGCCCTGCGATCCCCGTCAACACACCAATCAGGGCGATATGCCCTCCGATCCGGCACGCGCGAATCGATTGGCCGAGCGTATCCGGGCCACCGACTTCAACCACGTTGTCGACCCCGCGGCCATTGGTGACGTCGAGCACCTTCGATGCCCAATCGGTATCCCGCTTGTAATTGATCAGATGATCTGCTCCGAGCGCACGCGCCTTCTCCAGTTTCTCGTCGGACGACGACGTTGCGATCACCGTTGCGCCCATCCGCTTTGCGAACTGCAACGCAAAGATCGAGACGCCGCCCGTTCCCTGCACGAGCACGGTGTCACCCGCCTTCAACGCGTCGTCAACGACGAGCGCGCGCCACGCCGTCAAAGCCGCCGTCGTGAGCGTTGCCGCCTCGGCATGGCTGTAGCCGAGCGGCGCGCGCGTGAACCATTGCTGGGGACGCACGACGACCTCGCGCGCATAGCCGTCGACGCCATCGCCCGGTGTTGTCGCAAAGTCGGCGCGCGTGGGGCCGCCGTCGAGCCAGTCGGGGAAGAACGTCGATACGACCGCATCGCCCACTGCGAACTCCGTGACGCCGTCGCCAATCGCTTCGACGACGCCCGCGCCATCCGACATCGGAATGCGGCCGTCATCCGTCGGCAGTCGCCCCGTGACAACGCCCAGATCATGAAAATTAAGCGAGCTCGCGTGGACACGCACGCGGATTTCGCCGGGCGCCGGCGCACCGGGATCGGCGATTTCCGTCCGTTCGAGGTGATCGAGTCCGCCGGGCCGGCGCAAAGTGATGGCTTTCATCAAAGTAACTCCTGACATCAATTGACGTGCGCACGATGTGACGATGCACATCGGCGCCGGAATGCAGTCGCGTGCCGCTGTCCAGCGCGCGAGGGCGGCAAAGGCAGTTCGCGACCATGCAGTGATTGTCACGGCACACGTCGATCATCGCAAGAAGGTACAATCAAAGCCGGTACTATCAATTATGTAGGTACAGATTCATGCGACCCAAACGCCTGGACCGCCGCAGCGGCTGTGCCGTCGAAGTCACGCTCTCCGTCATCGGCGGCTTGTGGAAGCCGGTGATTCTCTTTCACCTGTTGCACGAGAAAAAGCGCTTCATGGAGCTGACACGGCTCCTGCCGAATACGACACAGCGCATGTTGACCCTGCAGCTGCGCGAACTGGAAGCGGATGGAATCGTCACCCGGCATGTGTATCCCCAGGTTCCGCCGAAGGTGGAATATGAACTGACGCCATTCGGTCGATCGCTCGCGCCCGTGCTGATCAGTCTCAGGGAATGGGGCGAAACCTATCAGGCGCGTCGCGCGGCGGAAGCCGCGTTGAATGAGGATGGGTTCAAGCCGACAGAAGCGAAGCGCCGCCGCCGCGCTCAGGCGGCGGGACAGGCTGCTTGAAACCTCGGTCTCCGTGAGCGCGTCGCGGACCAGCGCAACGACCAACCCTGGTCTTCGCTGACAGACTTTACCTCCCGCATCCATTTCGGCTTCGCCCGTCAGCCGAACCACGCAAATTTACTTGACATCTAAACTATCAAAACCTAAAGTAAGATTGCACCTTCACGTTGGGGAGCCAACATGCGCATCGTCTGTATCGGCGGCGGTCCGGCGGGACTGTATTTCGGGTTGTTGATGAAGCGTCGCCATCCGGCGCATGAAGTGATCGTCGTCGAGCGCAATCGCCCGTATGACACGTTCGGCTGGGGCGTCGTGTTCTCCGACCAGACGCTCGGCAATCTGCGCGCCGCCGACGAAAAAAGCGCCGACATGATCCTCGACGCGTTCAATCACTGGGACGACATCGAAATCAACTTTCGCGGCGCGCAGGTGCGCTCGTCGGGACATGGCTTTTGCGGCATCGGCCGCAAGCGCCTTTTGAACATCCTGCAGGCGCGCTGCGAAGAACTGGGCGTGCAGCTGGTGTTCGAAACGCAAGTCACGAACGACGACGACTACGACGCCGACCTCATCATCGCCAGCGACGGCCTGAACAGCGCGATCCGCCAGAAGTACGCGGCCACCTATCAGCCCGACATCGACCTGCGCGACTGCCGCTTCGTGTGGCTCGGCACGAAAAAGCTGTTCGACGCGTTCACGTTCGCATTCGAAGAAACCGAATGGGGCTGGTTCCAGGCGCACGCGTACCGCTTCGACGACGAGACCTCGACGTTCATCGTCGAAACGCCCGAGCGCGTGTGGCGCGCCGCCGGTCTCGACGACATGAGCAAGGAAGACAGCATCGCGTTCTGCGAGCGCCTGTTCGCGAAGTATCTCGATGGCAACCGGCTGATTTCGAACGCGAGCCATCTGCGCGGTTCCGCGCAATGGATTCGCTTTCCGCGCGTCGTCAATCGCGAGTGGGTGCACTGGAAAACGCAGGCTGACGGCAAGCGCGTGCCCGTCGTGCTGATGGGCGACGCCGCGCATACCGCGCACTTTTCGATCGGCTCCGGCACCAAGCTCGCGCTCGAAGATGCCATCGAACTCGCCAACAGCATCGACGCGCATCCGCACGATCTCGCCGCCGCGCTCGCGCATTACACCGATGTGCGCAGCATCGGCGTGTTGCGCATCCAGAACGCCGCGCGCAATTCGACGGAATGGTTCGAGCACGTGGACCGTTACGCATCGTTCGAGCCGGAGCAATTCGCGTATTCGCTGCTGACGCGCTCGCAGCGCATTTCGCACGAAAATCTGCGCGAGCGCGATGCGACCTATCTGTCGTCGTTCGAAGACTGGCTCTCGTCGCGCGCAGGTATCGAACGCGGGCCGCAGCAGCATTCCGTGCCGCCCATGTTCACGCCGTTCAGATTGCGCGGCGTGACGTTGAAGAATCGCATCGTCGTGTCGCCGATGGCGCAGTACTCGGCCGTCGACGGCATCGCGGGCGACTATCACCTGGTGCATCTCGGCGCGCGCGCGATGGGCGGCGCCGCGCTGGTGATGACGGAGATGACCTGCGTGTCGGCGGATGCGCGCATCACGCCCGGATGTCCCGGCATGTATGCGTCCGAGCATCTCGACGCGTGGCGCCGCATCGTGCAGTTCGTGCACGCGAACAGCGACGCGAAGATCGGCATGCAGCTCGGCCACGCGGGCGCGAAGGCGTCGACGCGCGTGAGCTGGGAAGGCATCGATCAACCTTTGCCCGATGGCAACTGGCCGTTGGTCTCGGCATCGCCGCAGCAGTATCTGCGCGGCGTGAGCCAGTGGTCGCGCGAAGCGACGCACGCTGAGCTGCGAGAGATCCAGTCGCAATTCGTGCGCGCCGCGCAGATGGCGGCGCAAGCGGGCTTCGACTGGCTCGAACTGCACTGCGCACATGGCTATTTCCTGTCGAGCTTCCTGTCGCCGCTCACCAATCATCGCAGCGATGCTTATGGCGGCTCGCTCGCGAATCGGCTGCGCTATCCGCTCGAAGTGTTTGCCGCGATGCGTGAAGTGTGGCCGCACGACAAGCCGATGTCGGTGCGCATTTCGGCGCACGACTGGGTCGACGGCGGCACGACGCCCGACGATGCCGTCGAGATCGCGCGCGCCTTCAAGGCGGCGGGCGCCGACATGATCGACGTGTCGTCGGGCCAGGTCAGCAAGGACGAAAAGCCCGTGTACGGCCGCATGTTCCAGACGCCGTTTGCGGATCGCATCCGCAACGAAGCGGGCATCGCGACGATCGCTGTCGGCGCGATCTCCGAAGCGGATCACGTGAACAGCATCATCGCCGCGGGCCGCGCGGACCTGTGCGCCATCGCGCGCCCGCATCTGGCTAATCCGTCGTGGACGCTCAACGAAGCCGCGAAGATCGGCTATTTCGACGTGAACTGGCCGAAGCAATACACGGCGGCCAAGTCGCAACTCGAACGCAACTACGAACGCGAGCGCGCAATAGCCGCCGAGAATGCGCGGCTTTCGCCGCTCGAACGCGCACAGCGCGCAGAAGGAACCGTTTGATGAACACCACGCTGGCAGGAAAGCATGCCGTCGTCACGGGCGGCGGCAGCGGCATCGGCGCAGCGACGGCGCAAGCGCTGGTGCGCGCCGGCGCGCACGTCACGCTGATGGGACGCGATGCGCAACGGCTCGCCGCGCAGCGCGAAGCGCTGAGCGAACACGGCGAGATTGCCGCGTGCATCAGCGTCGATGTCGGCGACGAAAGTGCTGTCAGCAAGGCATTTTCCGATGCGGCCGCGCAGGCCGGTCCCGTCGATCTGCTCGTCAACAACGCGGGCCAGGCGCAGGCCGCGCCCTTCGCGCAAACAGACATCGCACTGTGGCAGCGCATGCTCGACGTCAACCTGACGGGCGTGTTTCTCTGCACCCGTGCGGTGTTGCCTGCGATGCTCGAACGCGGCTATGGACGCATCGTCAACGTGGCCAGCACCGCGGGACAGATCGGCTATGCGTACGTTGCTGCGTATTGCGCGGCGAAACACGGCGTGATCGGACTCACGCGTTCGCTCGCGCTGGAAGTGGCGACGAGAGGCATCACGGTCAACGCCGTGTGCCCCGGTTATACGGAAACGGAGTTGTTGCGCGCATCGCTCGACCAGATCACCGCGAAAACCTCGCGCAGCGAGCGGGAGGCGCGTGACATCCTCGTGCGCCACAACCCGCAGCGCCGTTTCGTTGCGCCCGCTGAAGTCGCCAACGCGGTGCTGTGGCTATGCATGCCCGGCGCCGAATCCATCACCGGTCAATCTGTTTCCGTTTCGGGCGGAGAAGTCACATGAGCAACACAGCCAGCAAGAAAACCGCCGAATCCGCCGACGCGAAGCCGGCGCGCAAAGGCGTCGCCAAACCTGCGGGGAACGTCGTGGACCTCGAAATGAGCACGGGCGCGGACAGTCACATGGGCTTGCGCCTATGGCTTCGCATGCTGACGACGACCAACCTCGTGCAGGCCGAATTGCGCAAGCGCCTGCGCAACGAGTTCGACACGACGCTGCCGCGCTTCGACCTGATGGCGCAACTGGAGCGTCACCCCGAAGGACTGAAGATGACGGAGCTGTCGCGACGCCTGATGGTGACGGGCGGCAACGTCACGGGCATTACCGATCAGCTCGAAAAAGAAGGGCTGGTCTCACGCGACACCGATCCGAACGATCGCCGCTCGATCAGCGTGCGCCTCACGACGGAAGGCCGCGCGCTGTTCGACCGGATGGCCATCGCGCATGAGCAATGGGTCGTCGAGATGTTCGGCGGACTCGATCTGGACGAGAAATCGCGCACGCATCAGAAGCTCGGCAAGCTCAAGCAGCATCTGCTGAACACGATCAAGGGCGAATCCACGTAACCGGACATGCGCAAGCGCGCGCGAGACAACACACAGGAGACAACGATGACCCGATCCGCTGCCGACGCCCTGCTGGCCGGCAACCGCACTATGCTCGCAGCGTACGGAGCGAAACACTTCGGCTGGTCCGTGAAGGCAGGTGTCGCGACGATCACGCTGAACCGCCCCGAGCGCAAGAACCCGCTGACGTTCGAGTCGTACGCGGAATTGCGCGACCTGTTCCGGCAACTCGCCTACGCGACGGATGTGAAAGTGGTCGTGCTGCACGGCGCGGGCGAAAACTTCTGTTCGGGCGGCGACGTGCACGACATCATCGGTCCGCTGATCGATCTCCCCATGCCCGAACTGCTGCTCTTCACGCGCATGACGGGCGATCTCGTGAAGGCGATGCGCCATTGTCCGCAGCCCCTCATCGCCGCCGTCGACGGCGTCTGCGCGGGTGCCGGCGCGATTCTCGCGATGGCTTCCGACATGCGGCTCGGCACGTCGCGCAGCAAGCTCGCGTTCCTGTTCACGCGCGTCGGGCTGGCGGGCTGCGACATGGGCGCGTGCTCGATCCTGCCGCGCATCATCGGCCAGGGTCGCGCGGCCGAACTGCTGTACACGGGCCGCTCGGCAAGCGGCGATGAAGGCTACACATGGGGCTTCTACAACCGGCTGTGCGCGCCCGAAGCGCTGCTCGAAGAAGCCACGAAACTCGCCGCCGATCTCGCGTCGGGGCCGACCTTCGCGCATGGCGTCACGAAGAAAATGCTGCACCAGGAATGGAGCATGAGCATCGACGAAGCGATCGAATCCGAAGCCCAGGCGCAGGCCATCTGCATGACGACGCGCGATTTCGAGCGCGCGTACCGCGCGTTCGCGGCGAAGTCGCGTCCCGTGTTCGAAGGAGACTGAACTTGAATCTTCCTGATCCGCACAGCGCATTGGCGTGGCCGTTCTTCGACGCGCGTCACCGCGAACTCGCCGACGGCATCGAGGCATGGGCCGCGCAGCATCTCGCACACGTGCAGCATGACGACGTCGACGGAACGTGCCGGCAACTCGTGCGCGCCCTCGGCGAAGCGGGCTGGCTGAAGTACGGCGTCGGCGGCACGCAATACGGCGGACACGGCGACACGATCGACACGCGCGCCATCTGTCTGCTGCGCGAAACGCTCGCGAAGCACGACGGCCTCGCCGATTTCGCGCTCGCGATGCAAGGGCTCGGTTCCGGCGCGATCACGCTGGCGGGCACGCATGAGCAGAGGTCGCGCTATTTGCCGCGCGTCGTAAAGGGCGAAGCGCTCGCCGCGTTCGCTTTGTCCGAGCCCGACGCCGGTTCAGATGTCGCCGCGATGTCGCTGCAGGCGCGCGCCGAAGGTGACGCGTATGTGCTCGACGGCGACAAGACCTGGATATCGAACGGCGGTATCGCGGACTTCTACGTCGTGTTCGCGCGAACGGGCGAAGCGCCGGGCGCGCGCGGCATCAGCGCGTTCATCGTCGATGCCGATACGCCCGGCTTGCAGATCGCCGAGCGCATCGACGTGATCGCGCCGCATCCGCTTGCGCGTCTGCATTTCGCGAATGCGCGCGTGCCGCGCAGCCAGATGCTCGGCGCGCCTGGCGAAGGCTTCAAGGTCGCGATGCGCACGCTCGATATTTTCCGCACGTCGGTCGCGGCGGCATCGCTGGGCTTCGCGCGTCGCGCGATGCAGGAAGGGCTCGCTCGTGCCACATCGCGCAAGATGTTCGGCCAGACGCTCGGCGATTTTCAGTTGACGCAGACGAAGCTCGCGCAGATGGCGCTGACGATCGACAGCAGCGCGCTGCTCGTCTATCGCGCCGCGTGGCTGCGCGACCAGGGCGAGAGCGTCACGCGCGAAGCGGCGCTCGCCAAATGGCACGCGAGCGAAGGCGCGCAACAGGTGATCGACGCCGCCGTGCAGTTGTGGGGCGGCATGGGCGTGCAAAGCGGCACCACCGTCGAACGGTTGTATCGCGAGATTCGCGCGCTGCGCATCTATGAAGGCGCGACGGAAGTGCAGCAGCTGATCGTTGGGCGCGATCTGCTGAAGGCGCATGCGGCCGCGCAGCAACAGGAGCGTGCATCATGAGCGCGACGTTCGACATGCCCATGCGCATCCGCTTCGCGCATTGCGATCCCGCGGGCATCGTCTATTTTCCGCAGTATCTGGTGATGACGAACATGCTCGTCGAAGAGTGGTTCAACGAGCGCCTTGCCATCGACTACGCGCACATGATCCAGACGCGCCGCATCGGCCTGCCGATCGTCAAGCTCGATTGCGAGTTCTCGCGGCCTAGCCGCATGGGCGAAACGATCACGCTGTCGCTTGGCGTGACGCGCATCGGCCGGCGCTCGATCGGCGTCGAAATCGTCGCGCACGGCGCGGGCGGAGAGCGCTTTCGCGCATCGCAGGTGCTCGTCACGACATCGCAGGAAAGCGGCCAGTCGATCGACATTCCCGACGACGTCGCCGCCGCGCTCGCGGCCTTCGCGCCGCACGCCGTTCAATCGGAGGAGCAACGCTCATGAAGAAACGACCGCTTCTGCCCGCAGGCTGGACCAAGCCGAAGGGCTATGCAAACGGCGTGGCGGCCAACGGCACGCAGGTGTACATCGCCGGACAGATCGGCTGGAACGAAGAAGCGCGCATGACGAGCGACCGCTTCGCCGAACAGGCGACACAGGCGCTGCGCAACGTGATTGCCGTGCTGCGCGAAGCGGGCGGGCGACCCGAGCATCTCGTGCGCATGACGTGGTATGTGACCGACAAGCGCGAGTACCTTGCGTCGCTGAAAGAGATCGGCCAGGCGTTCCGCGAACTGATCGGCGATTACGACATCGCGATGAGCGCCGTGCAGGTCGTCGCGCTGATCGAGGATGACGCGAAGGTTGAAATTGAAGCGACGGCTGTGATTGCTGATTAGGGATTGGGTGAATTCGCTTTTCGCGGGGTCGCCGGAGAAACCGAATGATTGGTTCCGCGATTCAACAGGTCGTGCACGGCTGCCACGAATTGGGAAAGTGCGCTTTCCCACAGTACGGGTGGCCGTTGCTTAGCTTTTTGTTTTTTGGCCCAGCCACGCTGGCGGCGGTCATCAACGCCTACGCATGGCGGAGATGGTCCCTCAAGCTTTGGGCGAACTGCACAGGGACGGCGACGATGCTGTGCGTCGCCCTTTATTTCATCACCACGATCGTCGTGGAGCGTTAGCGAACCAGGCGCGCTCACACACCCGACCACCAGGGGAGTCTCATGATGGAACCGTCAGCTCACGTCGATACCTTCGCGCGCGATCACTTGCCGCCGCAGGATCAATGGCCGGTGTTTCTGCTCGACAACCCGGACGTCGCGTATCCCGCGCGTTTGAACTGCGCGACCGAACTGCTCGATCGTGCCGTCGAGCGCGGGCATCGCGACCGGCCCGCCATCTGGTCGGATATCGACGGCAAGCCACACGCGACCACCTATGGCGCACTGCTCGCGATGGTCAATCGCAGCGCGCACGTGCTGGTCGATGAAATGGGTTTGCAGCCCGGCAATCGCGTGTTGCTGCGCGGGCCGAACACGTTGCAGATGGCCGTCGCGTTTCTCGCCGCGCTCAAGGCAGGGCTCGTCGTCGTGCCGACGATGCCGCTGCTGCGCGCGAAGGAACTGAAGCAGATCGCCGACAAGGCGCAGATCGGCGCAGCGCTGTGCGATGCGCGGCTGATAAACGAACTCGCGCGCTGCACCCGGGCAGGCGACGAGTTCTTCTGCGAAGGCCTGAAGCAGACCATGATCTTCCACGACGATGGAGCGGGTTCGCTCGAAACGCTGGCTGCATCGAAATCCGCCGATTTCAAGGCCTGCGACACAGCCGCCGACGACGTCTGCCTGATCGCCTTCACGAGCGGCACCACGGGCGCGCCCAAGGGCTGCATGCACTTTCATCGCGACGTGCTCGCGATGTGCGATCTGTTCCCGCGCCACGTACTCGAACCCACCCCCGACGACATCTTCTGCGGCACGCCGCCACTCGCTTTCACGTTCGGCCTGGGCGGACTGCTGTGCTTTCCGTTGCGCGCGGGCGCATCGACGGTGCTGATCGAAAAGCAGTCGCCTGAAACGCTGCTGCAAAACGTCGAGCGGTTTCGCGCGACCGTGATGTTCACCGCGCCGACTTTCTATCGGCAGATGGCGCCGTTGATTCCGCGCTTCGACATCGCGTCGTTGAAGAAGACCGTGTCGGCGGGCGAGGCGCTGCCCGACTCGACGCGCGCACTGTGGCGCGACGAGAGCGGCATCGAGATGATCGACGGCATCGGCGGCACCGAGATGATCCATATCTTCATTTCGTCGGCGGGTCATGACGTGCGGCCGCACGCGATCGGCAAGGCCGTGCCCGGCTACGAGATCCGGGCCGTCGATGACGACATGCAGCCCGTGCCTGCAGGCACGATCGGCAAGCTCGCCGTGCGCGGCCCGACGGGCTGCCGCTATCTCGCCGACGACCGCCAGCGCAAGTTCGTGCGCGACGGCTGGAATCTGCCCGGCGATTCCGTCTATATCGATGCCGACGGCTACGTGTTCTATCAGGCGCGCGCCGACGACATGATCGTCTCCGCGGGCTACAACATCTCCGGCCCGGAAGTCGAAAGCGTGCTGATGCAGCACAAGGCCGTCGCCGAATGCGGCGTGATCGGCGTGCCGGACGAGACCCGTGGACAGGTCGTGAAGGCCTTCGTCGTGCTCAACGCGGGGTACAGCGCGGATGAGAAACTCGTCGCGGAGTTGCAGGAATTCGTGAAGAATACCGTTGCGCCGTATAAGTACCCGCGCGTCGTCGCCTTCATCGACGCGCTGCCTCGCACCGAAACCGGCAAGCTCAAGCGGTTCGCATTGCGTGCGATGTAGCGTGCCCCGCTCCACTCGATGACGATGAACGCCGGCACGCGCAGCCCCCTTCGTCCCATCATCGAGGCACATCTGATGTCCGGTTCCTTTATCGAAGTCGCCGCCCGCGATGGCGGCCGTTTCAATGCATACGTCGCGCGTCCGGCGCAAGGATCGGGCCCCGGCCTCGTGCTGCTGCAGGAAATCTTCGGCATCAACGATTATCTGAAGCAAACGGCCGACCGCTACGCCGAAGAAGGCTACGTCGTGCTCGTGCCCGATCTGTTCTGGCGCATCCAGCCGAACGTCGTGCTCGGCTATGACGGCGACGACATGAAGCGCGCGCTCGACTTTCACGCGAAGTTCGACGTCGATCTCGGCGTGCAGGATATCGCCGCGACCATCGACGCGTTGCGCGCGCTGCCCGAACAGCAAGGCAAGGTGGGCACCGTCGGCTATTGTCTCGGCGGCAAGCTGTCGATGCTTGCGGCGGCGCGCACGGACGTCGATTGCGCCGTCAGCTACTACGGCGTGGGGCTCGAAGCGTATCTGGACGAAGCGAAGAACATTCGCTGCCCGATGGTGTTTCATTTCGCCGAAAACGATTCGTATTGTCCGCCGCCTGTGCGCGAGCAGATCGGCGCCGCGCTGCGCGCGCATCCCGACATCGGGCAGTACGTGTATGCGGGCTGCGATCACGCGTTTGCTTCGCCCTCGCGCCCGCAGTACGACAAGCCCGCCGCAATGATGGCGTACTCGCGCACGCTCGCGCTGCTGCGCAAGGTGCTCGGTCCGCTCTACGATCTGAATATGTTGTGGGAACAGCATTGCTACTTCGAGTTCGCCACGCGCGACGTCGAAGCCGTCATGCCGACGATGGTCGCGCAACCGTATGTCAACCATGTGCCGACAATGACGGGCGGCGTCGGTTACGACAACCTCAAGCGCTTCTATACGAACCACTTCGTCAACTCGAATCCGCCCGATACGAAGCTGATCCCCATTTCGCGGACCATCGGCTCGGACCGCATCGTCGACGAATTCATCTTTGCGTGCACGCATAGCTGCGAGATCGACTGGCTGCTGCCGGGCGTCGCGCCGACGGGCAAGTACTTCGAAGTGCCGATGCTGGCTGTCGTGTGCTTTCGCGGCGACAAGCTGTACAACGAGCACATCTATTGGGATCAGGCTTGCGTGCTCGTGCAGGTCGGTCTGCTCGATCCGAAGGGTTTGCCTGTCGCGGGAATCGAGAGCGCGAAGAAGTTGCTGGATGAAGCGTTGCCTTCGAATGGGTTGATGGGCGGGAAGTGGTCGGTGTGACGGCGCACGTGCGAAGCAAAGCATAGACGCCGCGCTCTTGCGCGACACACTGGTTCGAGGCAACGTATTCACAGCCGCCGACCTTCCGATGCTTCCCCCGCTCGAAGGCACCGCCCCGCGCGGCAATCGCAATACGGCATATCCGTCCATCGGGCGCTTTCTCGACGCGACCCACACGCGTCCCGCGCACGAGCGCGCACTGGCGCGCCGACAGATGTCGATTTTCCGCGCGTTCGATCGTCGTACATAGAACGGCGCCGTCCGCGCGGGAATTTCCAGTTGTCGAGCGGGACGCGCTGTGACTAGACTGAAAGGTCGCCGACAGCCATGGAGGGAACGCACGCATGACGCATAACATCGAAGGACGCACACGCTGGCTTGCACTCATCGTGCTGTGCATGGGCGTGCTGATGATCGTTCTGGACACGACGATCGTCAACGTCGCGCTGCCGTCGATTGCAGCCGATCTGGGCTTTTCCGAAACCGCGCTGGTGTGGGTCGTCAATGCGTACATGCTGACGTTCGGCGGCTTCCTGCTGCTCGGCGGGCGGCTCGGCGATCTGTACGGTCATCGCAAGCTCTTTCTCGCGGGCATTACGCTGTTCACGCTCGCGTCGCTGGCGTGCGGACTCGCCAACTCGCAGATCATGCTGGTCTGCGCGCGCGCCATTCAGGGACTGGGCGGCGCGGTCGTATCGGCTGTATCGCTGTCGCTGATCATGAATCTGTTCACCGAAGAAGGCGAGCGCGCGAAGGCAATGGGCGTCTACGGCTTCGTGTGCGCGGGCGGCGGCAGCATCGGCGTGTTGCTGGGCGGGCTGCTGACCAACCTGCTGAGCTGGCACTGGATCTTTCTCGTCAACCTCCCCATCGGCATCGCCGTGTACGCGATGTGCATCGCGCTGCTGCCGGCGGGCCGCGGGCACGCGCACGGCGAGCGGCTCGACGTGGCAGGCGCGGCGAGCGTCACGGCGTCGCTGATGCTGGCCGTCTACGCCATCGTCAACGGCAACGAGGCCGGCTGGCTGTCGGCGCAAACGCTCGGCTTGATCGTCGTCGCGCTGGCGCTGCTCGGCGCGTTTCTCGCGATCGAAGCGCGCGTCGTTCATCCGCTGATGCCGCTCAAGCTCCTCGCGCTGCGCAACGTCGCGACAGCCAACGCGGTCGGCGTGCTGTGGGCCGCCGCGATGTTCGCGTGGTTCTTCATCTCCGCGCTCTATCTGCAACGCGTGCTCGGCTACGCGCCGCTGCACGTCGGCCTCGCGTTCCTGCCGGCCAATCTGATCATGGGCTTTTTCTCGCTTGGGCTGTCGGCGCGCGTGGTGATGCGCTTCGGCATCCGACGACCGCTCGCCGCAGGCCTGTTTCTCGCTTCGCTCGGCCTGCTGCTGTTCGCGCGCGCGCCTGTTGACGGCCACTTCGTCACCGATGTGCTGCCCGGCATGGTCCTGCTCGGCATCGGTGCGGGCGTCGCGTTCAATCCGCTGCTGCTCGCCGCGATGAGCGATGTCGATCCGTCGGATTCGGGTCTCGCCTCGGGCATCGTCAACACGTCGTTCATGATGGGCGGCGCTCTTGGGCTCGCGGTGCTGGCGAGTCTCGCGGCCGCGCAATCGGCGAGCACGGGCGCGCCGCGTGCCGACACGCCCGCCGCGCTCACGAGCGGCTATCACGTGGCGTTTCTCGTCGGCGCGATCTTTGCCGCGTTGGCCGCGACGATCGGCGGCGCGTGGTTGCGGCCCGCGTGGCAAGCGGCTTCTGCGCAGCAGCGCAGCGACGGGACGTTGAAGCAGTCGATGGAGCAGTCGCCATGAACACGAACACGGATGTCGCGAGCCTGGTGCGCCGCTGCTTCGCGGCGTATCAGCACAAGGACCGCGCCGCCATCGAGGCGCTGCTCGCCGACGATTTCCATTTCACGAGTCCGCAAGACGATCATATCGACCGGCGCACGTATTTCGAGCGCTGCTGGCCGTTCAGCGAGCAGCTCGAATCCTTCCGCATCGAGAAGCTCTTTTGCGAAGGCAACGAAGCATTCGTGCGCTACGCATGCAAGCCTCTGCATCGCGCGGCGTTTCGCAATACCGAGTTCTTTCGTGTCGAGAACGGCAAGATCGTCGAGGTGCAGGTGTATTTCGGCTCGCCCGCCAACGACGTCACGGCGCCATGATCGCGCGCAGAACCGCAAGCGCGATCAAATGAACCGGGCGCCCGGCCGATAAGCTGGGTTCATGCCGAAACGAGAGTCCCTATGAACCCAGTCGGAAACCCCGCCGGAAAAGCGCTGTGGTTTATCGAAAGCCACTTTCACGGCGAGTTGTCGCTCGACGATATCGCCGCTTGCGGCTGCGTGTCGCGCTTTCATCTGTCGCGCGCGTTCGAAGCCGCGACGGGATACGCGGTGATGCGCTACGTGCGCGCGCGGCGTTTGACGGAAGCGGCGCGGCGTCTCGCGCAGGGCGCGCCGGATATTCTCGCCGTCGCCGTCGATGCGGGTTACGGCTCTCATGAGGCATTCACGCGCGCGTTTCGCGAGCAGTTCGGGCTCACGCCCGAAACGTTGCGCGCGCAAGGTCATCTCGACAACATCGCACTCGTGGAGCCGATCAAAATGGATGAATCTCTTCTTGCACAGCTCGAACCGCCGCGTTTCGTCGACGGCAACGCGTTGCTCGTCGCGGGATTGAGCGAACGCTACAACTGCGAAAGCAGCTCGGGCATTCCCGCTCAATGGCAACGTTTCAACCCGCTCTTCGGCAAGGTGCCGGGCCAGATCGGGCAGGTCGCCTACGGCGTCTGCTACAACCCCGACGACGCGGGCAACTTCGATTATCTGTGCGGCGTCGAAGTCGCCGACTTCTCCGGCCTGCCCGCCGAACTCAGCCGCGTACGGATGGCCGCGCAACGCTACGCGGTGTTCACGCACCGCGAGCACATCTCGACGATACGCCGCACGTGCAACACGATCTGGAACAAGTGGCTGCCCGAATCGGGCCACGCGCCCGCCGATGCGCCGAACTTCGAGCGCTACAGCGAGCAGTTCAATGCTGTGACGGGCATGGGCGGCGTCGAAATCTGGCTGCCGCTCAAGCGCTGAGAGCCGGGCGCGGCGTGAATCAGACCTTGCCGCCGAGCGGCGCGGCGTCGACCTCGAAGGTATCGCCTGTTTCGAAGAACGTGCCGCCTGCCACGTAATGGCAGGTGCGCATGTCGTGGTCGTCGCCGAAGTGCCAGCGGTTGTCCGAATAGACACGGCTGTCCGCGTAGCACGCGACGACCTCGGCAAGAATCAGGTCGTGGCGCTGGGCGTCGTCGGGAATCACCTTGCATTCGAACCACGCGACGCAGCCTTCCAGCATCGGCACGTCGATCTTCTGCGCGGCGAAGGTGGCGAGTTCGAGCGCCGCGAACTTGTCGATTTCGACGCCCGCATTCGATCCGACCGCGAGCGTATGGCGGGCGAACCCGCGCGTGGGCAACTGCAAGCCGAACACGCCGCTCGCTTCGACGAGTTGCCGCGTCAACGTCCTCGCGTCGATCACGACGACGACCTTGGGCGGCACGAAATCGAGCGGCATCGCCCACGACGCGGCCATCACGTTCGAGCGGCCACCGTGCGCGCTCGTGACCAGCGTCACAGGGCCGTGGTTAAGAAGGCGCGTCGCGCGCGCCAGGTCGACGGGTTGGCGGAATGCTTGCATGGGTGACCTTCGCGATATCGATCGCTTCATTCTAGCCAAGGCGGGCAAGACGCGAGTGCGCGGGGGTGAGCGGGACGCGGCATCAGGCGTGGGCGGCGGCAGACGACATCAACGAGACGCGAGCGCGCAAAAAAACGGCGGCGCCGATGCGCCGCCCACAGATCCGCATGGGGAGGAGTCAGTGCGTCGTCGGCGGCTTGCCGTGCGTGACATCGAGCGGCTTGTGCGCCTCGCCGTTCGCACCCGGGAAAAACGCGTTCCACGCCGCGCGCACGCCCTCGGCTGCCGTTGCTTCGGCGTCGATGGTTTCCGGTTCGTCCACGCGCGCGGGATCTTCGCTCAATCCGCGCCAATGCGTGAACACGAGGAGCGGCCGTTCGGTCCATCCGCCGTCCACGTATTTTGCAAATGCCGTATCTCCGCTGACCAGCTGAACCTCGTACCACCCGTCCCTGATGGGCGTGTAGTCGTCCAGCGGGAACCATGCGGTCGCTTCGATTTCCATAGTGCCGTCTCCTGTTGTGGAAGTGACTCATAGGAAGGCATTTTCATGCCTTGCGGGCAGCGCGCCCGTGCGCGGCGTCGGGCATTCGTCTGTTTCCGACCGGCAGGGAAAATGCGAACCATGAAAACCGTGCACCCTTCACCGCGACGCCATCGCCAGATTTACACACTCGCCCGCCGGCGTAAAGTGCGCCAACTCGTGCGATTTTGACGAACGTTTCTGTGCGTTCGTTCGGCGAGGGTCCCACGGCAACGGAGGCGCTCGTCGCGCGTTAGTCGCCGCGCGGCCGGATTCATGCCTTTGGATGAAGATTGAAGGCGCCGCGATCGAACGCTTCGCAGTATTCCTTCCAGTCGCTGACGACCTGCGCTTCGCATTGCGTCGCCAGCTCGATCAACGGCAGTTGCCATTTGCTGTCTTCGCCGAACGCGATCAGATCGTCGGCGATCGCGGAAGTCTGCCGCCCGCTGCTGCGAAAATGCGCCCACGCGACCAGCTCCGCCATGTTGCGCACCACCGATTCGAGCCGGGGCAGCTTGCCGTTCCAGTTGTCGAGCGCCACGCGGTCTTCCGACGGCTGCAACCCGCGCAGCACATAGGGACGCTGCTCGAAAGAAACTGCATGCAGGAAAGCCTGCGACACGACCTGGTCGCGCCTCTGGATCTCGACGACGCGTTCGGCCTCGCTGCCCCACTCCGGCTGCGGCGTGCCGACGCGCGGCGCGGTGGCGGAAGGCAGGGCCAGCTTCATGTCGAGCAGGTAGTTGCCATCTGGCGAGCCCTTGCCTTCGACAAGGATCACGTAACGATCGACGCCCAGGCTGCCCGTGCCCGCGATGCGCCGCGCGACGTCGATGGTCTGATAGAACTGCGGATTCGGCACCTGCTTTGCGAAGTCGTTCATGAACGCGACGACTTTCGCGCGCGCTTCGCCGGTGACGGGGAGCGCCTTCTTGCCGTCGACGCGCAGCGCGCGCTTTTTCGCCTTCAGCTCGGTGCGCCGGTTCAGATGATCGACGCGCGAACGCTGATGAAGGGCAGCGAACAGTTCGCCGACCATGCCTTCAGCCGTCTCCTCTTCGATCCAGCGCACTTTGCCGAAACGCAGCGCGGCCGAGTAGGCATCGATGGCCGCATGGCACAGCGCGAGCGCCTCGGCGCGGCTGAGCTTCAGGCCGTCGGCGGCGACCAGCACGCTCGACAGCAGCCTGATCATCTCGTACAGACACGGCGCGAGGCAGGCTTCGTCGAAGTCGTTGATGTCGAAATAGATCAGCCGGTTGTCGCCCTTGTAGCTGCCGAAATTCTCCAGATGCAGGTCGCCGCAGATCCACGCGCGCGGCGAGCCGTCCAGCACGGTGCCCCGCGCCAGACGCGCGTAGAACAGATGGCACGTGCCGCGCAGAAACACGAATGGCGACGTGCGCATGCGCGTGTATTTCATCGCGAGGCGATCTGGATCACGCCCTGCGTTGAAGCGGGCGATTTCGTCGGCGACATTGAGCATGCTGACCTCGTACGATTGGCGGCGATCCGGACCATTCTGCATCGGCCGCCTTTCACTTCCAAACGCACGCAATCCGCGCGCCAAGGCGGCGACCGCCTGCGTTGCAGTGCGCGGCCCGCGGCCTCATGCGCCGGCACGAGCGGTTGAGCGAACGCCGCGGCTGGCTCCATCGATTGGCGCCCGCCTGGTTCTTACGGGCGCGCGGCGTTTGCCGTATCGTGCCCGCTTGGCACACTTCACAGCGCGCATGCACAGGAGAACGACGTGGCGGAACGAGTCAACGAATACGGCCAACGGATCGGCGAGCCGATGCCGCAATGGCAACCGGCCAAAGCGCCCGGCGACCAGCCGATGACAGGCCGCTACTGCCGCCTCGAGCGGGTCGATGTCGACAAACACGCCGACGACCTGTACGACGCCTACAGCGCCGCGCCCGATGGCCGCGACTGGACGTATCTTTCCGTCGGCCCGTTCGACACGCGCGCCGCTTACCGCGAGTTTCTTTCCGCGTGCGCGGCTTCGCCCGACCCGCTGCACCACACGGTAATCGATCTCGCGACGAACAAGGCCATTGGCACGCTTTCGCTGATGCGCATCGATAAGCCGAACGGCGTGATCGAAGTCGGCTTTGTCGTGTTTTCGCAGCGTCTGCAGAAAACGCGCATGGCGACGGAAGCGATCTTCCTGCTGATGCAGCGCGTATTCGACGAACTCGGCTACCGGCGCTTCGAATGGAAATGCGATTCGCTGAACGCGCCGTCGCGCAAGGCGGCGGCGCGTTTCGGCTTCACGTTCGAAGGCGTTTTCCGCCAGGCCGTCACCTACAAGGGCCGCAACCGCGACACGGCGTGGTTCTCGATCATCGACAGCGAGTGGCCGGCGCTGCGCGCGGGGTTCGCGCAATGGCTCGACGCGGCCAACTTTGATTCGCAAGGCGTGCAGCGGCGTTCGTTGCAGTCGTGCATTGAAGCACGCCGCGGGTGACGCTTGCGGTCGAATCGGGCAAGGCTGCCGTCCTGCCGTCTTTATCCGGTGAACAGACCGGCGACAGCGCCGTCACATCATCAGGAACCGCTTTCAAGCTGCGGCGGATCGCATCGAGTTCCCCTTGCGCGACCCGCTCTTCGCTGTATTCCCCATGGCGCGCGTTTCCGCCCTTCGTGGGCTTGCTGGGAGGAAGAATCTCAGTGCGGCTTAGCCCGCGCGCCGGAAGACGCCCGTCGGATGTCCCTTATAGGTGGTCTGGCGCGTTTCGACATAGCCGCATTTCGCCGCGACCCGGCGCGACGCCACGTTGTCGGGCGCGATGATGCAGACGGTGTCGCGGCCCGGCCACGTCGCGTCGGCCCACGACAGCACGCCGCGCACGGCTTCCGTCGCGTAGCCGCGTCCATGCATCGACGGCATCAGCACCCAGCCAATCTCCGGCGCATCGCCGAGCGGCGGATCGATTTCCCGCTGGTAATCCGCGAAGCCGATCTCGCCGACAAACTGGCCGCTGTCCTTCTCGCGAATCACCCAATAGCCGTAGCCGAGCAGCGCCCAGTGTCCGACGTAGCGCAGAAGCCGCGACCAGACTTCCTCGCGGCTGAGCGGCTTGCCGCCGATAAACCGCGTGACGGTCGCGTCGGACCAAAGGGCGAGACTGTCGTCGAAGTCGTCGCGAACGTGCGGGCGAAGGAGCAGGCGGCCGGTTTCAAGCGCATGGAGAGAAGGCGTCATCGGTGCGTATCAGGAAGCGTGAGCAGCGAGGAAAGCGCAGATCATCGCAGATACGCGCGGCGAACGAAAAGCGCCGCGCGTCCGATGCCGATGTAACGCCACGATAACGCCGCAATAGCGCCCCGATAGCGCCCCGATAGCGTTCCGATAGCGGCCTGAAAAACCCCGAAACCCGCAAAACCGTTACTGACGCCCCTGCGCCATCTGCTCCATCGCAGCTTTCATTTCGTCGGGCGTCACATCGCGCTGGTGCGTCGCGACCGACCAGCGGTGGCCGAACGGATCTTCGACCTGACCGTAGCGGTCGCCCCAGAACATGTCGGTGGCGGGCATGGTTACTTTCGCGCCCGCCGCCGCCGCTTGCGCGATGGTGGCGTCGGCATCGTCGACGTACAGATGCAGCACGACGGGCGTGCCCTTCAGCGCCTTCGGACCCATCGACGCGCCGGCGCCGCAATCGGGCATTTCATCGACGAGCATCAGCGTCGAATCGCCGATCTTCAGCGACGCGTGCATCAGCTTGCCGCCGGGGCCGGGCAGCCGAACCTGCTCGATTGCATTGAACGCTTTCTTGTAGAACTCGATGGCGTCGGCCGCGCCCGCGACGATGATATGCGGAGTCAGCGTGTGCATCCCTTCGGGAATGCGCTTGACGGCTGGCGTGGACATGATGGTGTCTCCAGATGAAGAGGTTCACGAGTGAAGAAGTTTCGCCGGATTGCGAGTCTTCAAGATGACGACGAATCAGACCCGCCCGGATCGACACATGCATGAATTTTTTTCGTGCGATCGAACGGAGCGCCCGTGCCCGGCACTCACTGATCGTCAAAAACCTGCGGCGGAGCTATGCGGCACGAATCAGCCCCGTGATCGCCTCCGTGCTGCGGCTCTGCGCGAACAGCGTACGCGCCGTCCGCTGGGGATCGAGCCCGAGACTTTCGCTCGCGACACCCGTAATCAATCCGTCGAGGGAAGCCGTCGGCTTGAGGTCGCGCGCCTGGTACAGGTCGCCCTGGCGCAAGCCCGGCCAGTCGGCAACCACGCGCCCGCCCGCCACCGCGCCGCCCATCAGCATCGCGACGGACGCCGTGCCGTGATCCGTGCCGCCCGTGCCGTTGCCCGCCGCCGTGCGGCCGAACTCCGTTGCGACCAGCACCGTCGTGTTGCTCCACGCCGCGGCGAGGCCGTCGCGCAACGCGGCCAGCATCGTGTCGAGCGCCTTCAGCTGCGCCGCAAGACGCGGCATCTGCGCGCTGTGCGTGTCCCAGCCGCCCGTTTCGATCATCGCGATGCGCGGCCCGTCGTCGCGCGACAGGAAACCGGCCGCGAGCTTGCCGAGACTCGCCGGGTCCTGACGGGCGCTTGCGTCGCCCGCGAGGCCGCGCGCCGCCATCGCCGACGCCCACAGCGGACCCAGCTGCGCGTCCTGCTCGTAGAGCTGCGAGACACGCGCGAGCAGATCGTCGGGCGCTTGCGGCAGCGCGGAAGGCGCATACGACGCCACGCTCGCGCCGCCGCGCAACGCCATCGGCACGGTCGGCGCGAACGCGATCGCGTTTTCGTGCGTGGCCGCGCGGGTCGCCAGATGCGCCGGATGCGCCGGCTCCGCGCCCGGCATCATACCGACCAGCCGGTTGAGCCAGCCGTCCTTCAGCTGGTAGGCGGCCGTGCCGCCCGTCTCCAGCACGTTCTGCCCGTCGAAATGCGAGCGGTCCCGATACGGCGTCGCGACGGCGTGCACGAACAGCGCCTCGCGCTGGCCGTACATCTGCGCGACGTTGACGAGGGAAGGATGCAGCGCGAACGTGCCGTCGAGCTTCGCCGCCGCGGACGTGTCGACGGCGAGCGCGCCGCGCAGCGTCGCATAGGCCGGGTCGGCATACGGCACGACGATGTTCAGGCCGTCGGCGGCGCCGCGCTGGATCACGAACACGAAGCGCCTGTCGGTCGGCACGCGCGCGAGCACCATCTGCGGCGCGACGAGCATCGCGCCCGCGCCGGCGGCGGCGACACGCAGGAAACGGCGGCGAGTGAACATGGCTATCTCCGTTGGAAATCGGGCGACACGAGCAACAGGGCAAGCGCCGTCGACGCGCTTTCCGCGCGCGACACGGCGAGCAGCGTCGGCTCGCTCAGCGAGCCCGCCATCAGCGTCTGACCGAGCGAGCGCGCATGAGCCGGTCGCCGACGCGCGCCGCGAAGCGCTGCGCGATCTCGACGCGCCGCACGAGCGCATCGGGCGCCGCCCAGCTCGCGGCGATGTCGTCGTAACCGGCGGGCGAACCCGGCCGCCAGACCGGCTGACCGAGCTGCGTCAGAACGGGTGCCATCTGCGCGTTGGGCTGCACGCTGCCGATCTCGCGCACGCCGAGCCCACGCAGCGACGAAATGGTCCATTCCCACGGCGACTTGAACTTGACGGCGAGGGGTGACCACGCGGCCTCGCTGTCGATCAGTTCGCGATAGAGGGCGGGCAGATCGCCGCGGCTGCGCATGAACGCCGTCGCCAGCCGCTCGACGACGTCGGGCGGCGGATTGTCCGCGACGAAGTGGCGCGCGAGCCGGGTCGCGATATGCGTGGCGGTCGCGGGCGAACTCGACAGATCGTGCAGCACGGCGAGCGTCTGTGCCTCGCCCGGCTGATCGTAGCGGCGCCCCATGATGGTCCGCGTGCCCGGCTCGTGCAGTTGCGCGCGGAACACGAACGCGCCAGGCGGCGCGTGATCCGGCTGCGGGCCCTGTGCGGCGGCGATGCTCCAGCCAGTCATCGCGCGCGCGAATTCCGTCACGTCGTCTTGCGTGTAGCCGCTGCGCACGCCGAGCGTGTGCAGTTCCATGATTTCGCGCGCGAGGTTTTCGTTGAGACCGGGCTTGCGATCCGGGTTGCGCTGCGCGGCGCGCATCGCCGCGACGCTGTCGGGCCCGACGGAACGCGTCTGGTCGAGAAAGAGCTGCATCGCGGGATGACGCTCGACGGCCACCAGCATGTCCTCGAAACGGCCGAGCACGTGCGGACGGATCGCTTCCATTTCGAACGCGCCGGCGAACGGCGCGACGCGGCCTTTATCGACGGACACGGCGAAGTGATTCGACCAGAAATGCACAAGCCGCTCGATGAAAGGCGCGGGCGTCGATAGCGCGCTCGCGACGCGCGCGTTCACGGCCGAGCGGTAGGTGTCGCGCGCTTCCATCCGCGCGGCCTGGTTTGCGGCCTGCATAGTGGCCTTGCGCGCGTCGCTCGCACTGGCGGCCCCGTTTGCGGCTGCATTCGGCGCGCCGCTGGCAGGCGCCCTGCTCGCCGCTGCGCCAGGTGCCGCGCTGGCCTGATTCGCGATTGCGTTGGCCGCCGAAGTCGACGCACCCGGCGCGTTCGACGCATTGGCGATTGCCTGCTGGCGCGCTTCGGCGAGTTCGGCGGCAATGGCCAGCGACGTCGGCTGCGCGGCCCATGCGGCGGGCATCGGCTGATAGGCGTCGAACTGCGAGAGCAGCCAGTTCTTCGGGTTGGCGGGCGGCGCCTCGTCGGCGCGCGCGCCGAGACCGAACCGGTTCAGCGCTATCGCCGCCGCGCTCAACGGCGGCGCCGTCATTGCTGCGGGTGTGTTGGCCATGCTCGCTCCCGTCTCGCTCCCCGTCTGCCTGCCGGGCGGCGCACACGCTGGCGCGCCGTGTATCGATCCCGTTCGTGTGTCATCCGATATCCGTTAAAAACGGCGCAGCGGGACGCTTTTGCGTCGCGGTGCGCGGCTGCTCGCCACCTTGACCGCGAAGATTCATTCGCTCGCGGATTGGTCGGCCGGTTCCTGCTGAAGCTGCTGCAGGTTCTGCTGCGCGTTCTGCTGTTGCATTTTGCGCCGTCCGGGTCACGCTGGCACGGGCGCAGGGGAATCGGTATCGTCGGGGTTGATCTTCCACGCGACAGGAGCGGCGAGTGACACACAACGACTGGTTCTCGAAGTTCTCGACAGGTCTTTCGACGATGGCGGGCAAGCCGGCAACGTTCGTGATCGCGGTGATGGTCGTCGCCGCGTGGGCCGTCAGCGGGCCGATGTTCCATTTCAGCGATACATGGCAACTGGTGATCAACACGTCGACGACGATCGTCACCTTCCTGATGGTCTTCCTGATCCAGAACACGCAAAACCGCGACACGGCCGCCATGCAGATCAAGCTCGACGAGCTGATCCGCGCGCTGGACGGCGCGCACAACGCGCTGCTTGATCTGGAGGAGCTGAACGAAAAAGAGCTCGCGCGCTTTCGCCGGCGTTACGAGCAACTGGCCGAGGAAGCGCGCGGCGCGCTGCGCTCGGGCGGCACGATACCGACTCGCCGTTCATCGACGAGAGCGACGAAAGCGATGAAAGCGATGAAAGCGACGGCAACAACGATGAACGTGGCAATCACGGCCACCGCGACGGCAAGTCGCGCGCGCCCGGCCGCGGCGAGCACTGAACCCATGACAAAAGCCACGCCGCCCGAACTGCGCGACGCCGACAAAGGGCATTCGCTCGCGCGGCGCTATCCGCGCGGCTTGCGCATCGACCCGCATTCGCATACCTGGGCGCAGGTGCTGTACGCGGTGTCGGGCGTGATGTGGGTCGAAGCGGGGCGCGAGGCGCTCGTCGTTCCGCCGCAGCGCGCCGTGTGGCTGCCTGCCGGCACCGAGCACTCGATCCACATGATGAGCGACGTCGAAATGCGCAACCTCTATCTGCACGAGCGCAACGTCGGTCATCTGAGCGAGCGCAGCGACGTATTCGAGATCAACGGGCTGCTGCGCGAGCTGATCGCGTCGATCGCGAGCACGAGCAGCGCACAGCCGCGACGAAGACTACCTGGCCGCCGCCTACCGGCTCGCGATGCTCGAACTGCAGCATGCGCCGCGCTCGTCGCTGCGCATACCGCTGCCCGACGCCTCCGACCGCCGGCTCGACGCGCTGTGCCGTGCGGTGATCGCGAACCCGTCGAATGCCATCAGCTCGAGCAGCACGCGGCGCAGGCGGGCGCGAGCGTGCGCACGCTCGCGCGGCTATTCACGCGCGAGCTGGGCATCGGCTTCGCGGAGTGGCGCAGGCAGGTGCAGCTGGCCGTCGCCGTGTCAGGGCTCGCCGAAGGGCGCGCCGTCGGCAGCATCGCGCGCGAGCTCGGCTATCTGCCCAGTAGTTTCAGCGACATGTTCCGGCGCGAACTCGGCGCGCCGCCGACCGACTTCGACCCGCATACCACACTGGCCGCACGGGCGTCCGCCGACGAAGCCTGAAGCACCGGCGGCGCATGCGCCAGCGCGCTCGCCGCTGTTGAGCGAGAATCGGGGGCGTTGCCGGCGCGGAGCGAGCCAAGGGGCTGTCGCCGGAGGCACACACCTTCAACTTGAGGAAATGAAAATGAGCAAGGGATACTGGGTTACCCACTACCGCAAGACCAACGACCCGACGGCGCTCGCCGCCTACGCGCAACTGGCGTTGCCCGCCGTCACGGCTGCCGGCGGCAAGTTCCTCGTGCGCGGCCTCGCCGAGGAAGTGCGCGAGCAGGGCCTGAACGAGCGCACCGTCGTGATCGAATTTCCGAGCTACGAAGCGGCGCTCGCAGCCTACGACAGCGACGCGTACAAGAAAGCGCTGGCTACGCTGGGCAACGCCGCCGAGCGCGACCTGCGGATCGTGCGCGGCGCCGAGTAAGCAGCGTCGTCTGGAATGACCGCGCTGCCGCGACATGCGGTCAGTAGCGGATCGCCATCGGCAGATTTTCGCTGTCGCGTGGCGGCTCGGCGGGCAGCGTGAGCGCGCGGCCCGTCGCGATGCGGCGGGCGCTCCACAGCACCGCGAATGCATCGAGCACGTCGTCTTTCTGCACGTGACGCACAACCCGCCCATCGAGCGCGGCCTCCAGCGCCGCGCCGAACACGGGCGCGAGCAACGTCTTTCTCTGCGCATGTCCGGCCCCGGACGTCTTGCCGGCTTCGAGTCCCGCCGGCCCTCCGCCTCGCTCGATGCGCAGCTGCATGAACGCCAGCTCCGGGTGAACCTCGAACACACGCGACGCATCGCGCCTGCTCACTCGCAGCGCGGCGTCGATCTCGGCGATCTTCGGCAGAATGTTGAACGCCTGCTGCGACATGGCCTTGCCGGTTGCTTCGCGATTGCGCGCGCAGGCTTGCGCGTAGTCGCGCGCGTCGAGCGCCTGGCGCACGGGCGTCTGAAACACCGACGCGCTTCGCGGCCACTTCAGACGCTTTCTCGCCTCGGCGTCGCACGCGCGATGCCCCGTTGACGACAGCCCAATGGGCATATCGACGGCCACGATCGCGGGCGCGCGCGCCCAATCGAGCAGCTCGCCGAAGGTCGCACAGACCCGCGTTTCGATCGCGCCCGTTCGCGCGTCCTGCCGGGCGGCGTACCAACCGCCCTTGCAGCCGTCCACGCCGAGCAGGTCGGTGGTGATTTCAGTCATCTCGCGCTTCTCGCTGACACGTTTCTCGCTGACACGTCTCTCGCCGATCCCCGCAGCACTGTCCGATATTCGAATGCACTTGTCTGAACGGCGTCGCGCCGGTCACATAGACTGCCTTCGTACGCTGCGTCACCCTTCGTGAAGCGGCACGCGACGTCCATCGAATCCAACAGATTGCGCAGGAGCAGCAATGAAAGCGATCCAGTTCAACTCGTTCGGCGGT
This sequence comes from Paraburkholderia bengalensis, assembly GCF_037126505.1. NCBI lineage: Bacteria > Pseudomonadati > Pseudomonadota > Betaproteobacteria > Burkholderiales > Burkholderiaceae > Paraburkholderia > Paraburkholderia bengalensis. Next base: position 38,921 of record NZ_JACFYJ010000037.1, on the reverse strand, counting down.
CCCGAAGTGCTCGATTTCGTCGAACTGCCGACGCCGGCAGCCGACGCTGACAGCGTCATCGTGCAGGTGAAGGCGGCCTCGGTGAATCCGAGCGACGTGAAAAATCTCTCCGGCCACTTCGGCCATACGACGCTGCCGCGCATTCCCGGCCGCGATTTCAGCGGCGTCGTGGTGGAAGGCCCCGCCGAGTGGATGGGTGCGGAAGTATGGGGCACGGGCGGCGACATCGGCTTCACGCGCGACGGCACGCATGCGCAGTTCATCCGGATTCCCGTCGGCGCGCTGTCGCGCAAGCCGCGCGCGCTCTCGCACGAACAGGCCGCGGCAATCGGCGTGAACTTCGTGGTCGCATGGCTTGGCGTCGTCGACTATGCGCAGCTCGTCGGCGGTGAAACGGTGGCCGTGATCGGCGCGAGCGGCGGGGTGGGCGGCGCGGTCGTGCAGATCGCCAAGTCGCGCGGCTGCAAGGTGATCGCCGTCGATCGCCGCGAGCCGGACGCCGACTCGCCTGCGGGCCGTCTGATCGATCACTACGTGCCGCTCGATCAGGCCGTCGAGCGCGTGAAGGCGCTGGGCGGCGCGGACGTGGTGTACGACGCCGTCGGCGGCGTCGCGTTCGAGACGGCGCTACAGCTCGCGAAGCGGCGCGGCCGCGTGGTCGAAATCAGCGCGACGGGCAAGCGGCGCGTCGAGTTCGATCTGATCGACTTCTATCACAACGAGACGCAGCTGTTCGGCGCGGATAGCGCCAAGCTCGGCGTCGCCGACTCCGCGCGCCTGATGACGGAACTCGCCGATGTGTTCGACAGCGGCGCGCTGCAGCCGCCTTCGATCGCGCAGACATTCCCGCTCGAGCGGGCGCGCGACGCCTATGCCGCCGTCGCGGGCGGCACGCGCGGACGCGTTGTGATCACGATGTGATCGTGCCCGCCATCGCTTTTCAGGAGAGTCACATGAAGCCGTATCTCGTGTCGCTGGCGGCGGGTCTCGTCGTCGGGCTGCTGTACAACCTCGCCGACGTCCGCTCGCCCGCGCCGCCCATCGTCGCGCTGATCGGTCTGCTCGGCATGGTCCTGGGCGAGCACGCCATTCCCGTCGTGCGCTCGCTGCTGCAGCACGCGGCGAGCTGACGTATCGTGCCGCGCTTACTGCTTGCGCCCGCGCCCGTCGCGCCCATCGCGGATGTCATGCATCTCGTGCGCGCGCTCCAGCAGCAGTTCGCGCTCGCGCGTGTTGCGCGTCATCGCCGCGGCGCGCTCGAACTCCGCGAGCGCTTCGTCGTGACGGCCGAGCTTGCGAGCAGATCGCCGCGCACGCTCGGCAGCCAGTGATAGTGCTGAAGCGACGGCTCCGCGGCGAGGGCATCGACGAGTTCGAGGGCAGCCGCCGCGCCGTACGCCATGCCGACGGCCACCGCGCGATTCAGCTCGACGACGGGCGACGGCGCGACTTCGGCCAGCGCGTCGTACAGCGCGACGATCTGCGCCCAATCGGTTTCGTCGGCCGTGCGGGCGCGCGCGTGGCACGCGGCGAGCGCGGCCTGCAGCGCATAGGGGCCGCTCGTGCCGCCGAGCGTGTCGGCGCGTTCGAGCGCGGCGAGCCCGCGACGGATCAGCAGCGGGTCCCAGCGGCTGCGGTCCTGATCGAGCAGCAGCACGGGCCGGCCGTGCGCATCGACGCGCGCGTGCATGCGCGACGCCTGAATCTCCATCAGCGCGACGAGCCCGTGCACCTCGCTTTCGCCAGGCGTCAGGCCGGCGAGCACGCGCCCAAGGCGCAGTGCTTCCTCGCATAGCGTCGGCCGCATCCAGTCCTCGCCTGCCGTAGCCGCATAGCCTTCGTTGAAAACCAGATAGATCACTTCGAGCACCGACGCGAGCCGCACCGCGCGCTCGCCCGCCTGCGGCACCTCGAACGGCACCTTCGCCGCCGACAGCGTTTTCTTCGCCCGCACGATGCGCTGCGCGATGGTCGGCTCGGGGACGAGAAAGGCGCGCGCGATTTCGTCCGTGGTCAGGCCGCCGAGCAGACGCAAGGTCAGCGCGACGCGCGCGTCTTTCGACAGAACCGGGTGACAGGCGGTGAACACGAGCCGCAGCAGGTCGTCGCCGATGTCGTCGGCGCGCGCGGCGTCGAGCGAGTCGACGAAGTCTGGCACGATGTGCGCCTCGCGCGCGTCCATGTCGGCACCCAGTTCCTCGTGCTTGCGCGCGTGCAGCGCATCCTGGCGCCAGCGGTCGAGCGCGCGGTTTTTCGCCGTCGCCATCAGCCACGCTCCGGGATTGTCGGGCACGCCCGCGCCAGGCCAGGTTTCGAGCGCGGCGACCAGCGCGTCCTGCGCCAGTTCCTCGGCCACGCCCACGTCGCGCACGATCGCGCGCGTGCGCGATGACCTTCGCGGATTCGATCCGCCAGACTGCCTCGATGGCACGATGCGTCGCAGCCGTCGTCACGGCCGGCCTCAGGATGCGTCCGCCGCCGGCATGGCGGCGTGCGGGCGCATGAGCTTCACATCGATCTGCTTGTGCATGATGGCTCCCTGCGCGTGAGATTCAGTGGTTCGCGCCTTCGATCTTCCGAAAGCGCGCCATCGACTGGCTCGGCTCGAAGTCGTCCAGATCGAGCATCGGGCGCACTTCGATCTCGCCGTCCGCGTGCTCGCCGCAGGGCGCGGGAAAGCGCCGCGCCCACTCCATCGCTTCGTCGCGCGAGCGCACCTGGATCACGGTGTAGCCCGCAATCAAATCTTTCGTTTCGGCGAACGGCCCTTGCGTCAGCGTGCGCCGGCCATCCGCGTAGCGCACGCGCCAGCCCTTCGAGCTTGGCTGCAGGCCGGATGCGTCGAGCAGCACGCCCGCCTTCTGCAGCGCTTCGTGGTACGCCGCCATCGACGCGATCAGTTCTTCTTCCGGCATCTTGCCGGCTTCGCTGTCCGCGGTGGCCTTCACCAAGATGATGAATCGCATCGCCCGTTCTCCTCGTGGATCGGGGAAGCCGTGTGTCGGCCTCCTGTTTCCACGACGAGCGGCGCGCGGCCAGATCGACACCCCCTCGCGCCAGGGAAAACCCTTGCCATGCGACGGGCGGCGGGCGGCGCACTGGGTCAGTACTCGTAGCAGGGCGCGACCTTGCGGATTTCGATCGTGCACCATTCGGCGGCGGGACATTGCGCGGCGAGTTCGAGCGCTTCCTCGTAGCTGTCCACGTTCAGCAGAAAAAAGCCGCCGATCATTTCTTTCGCCTCGGCGAACGGGCCGTCGATCAGGCGCGTCTGGCCGTCGCGCTTTTCGAGCCGCACGCCCTTGTTCACGCTGGACAGCGACTCGGCGGCAATCAGCTGGCCGCGCGACTGCAACTGCGCGCGGTACGTCAGCATGCGGTCGTAGACAGCGCGGCCCGCGGCCTCGCCGCGTTCCTCGCGCTGTTCGGTGGGTTCGACGATGAGCAGCATATAAGACATAAGGACTCCGTTGTCCGGTTGTCGGGCCGCTGCGTTCGGAATGCCGTACTTCGTGAGACGGATGGCGCGGCGGACGATGCCGGCAAACGATGTCTCCGCCGGCGAAGGCAGTCTAGCAAAGCGCCGGTCGCGCGGGCAAAGCGCGACGCGCATGGACATTCCACCGATAGAAGCGGCACGACGCCTGACGAAACGACGCTAGTACCGCGACCGCGGCAGGCGGTGCCGTCGCGGGCGGGGTGATCGGTCACGAACTGAGCAAATGATGTCAGCGGATTTGTCTAAAAGCTTTGAACGGTCGGCTGATCAGGTTCAATTGCTGTCTTTGGTTTTTTTCAGAAGTCTCATTGATGATTAATTCGGCGGCGCTCTGAGAAGAATTTGTCATTCATCAACAATTCTTTTTTTGAGATCTCTGATTCCGCAAGCGCATTTTCCTAATTGATATTTATTAAAATAAGATCGCGAATTTTGTCTCGGCGATGTTTTTAATTGTGAAAAGTTCATTTTCGTTTTTGATTTGTGACACACTGCGATGAACTTTTCGCACTAGCAGACGCCGCGTCCGGCATGCCACGAACACCGTGTAATGCTTATTTTCAGGATATGATCTATCTCAAATAAGACGGCATTAAAACTTTTCGTTGCAACGTCACAACATTCGAACTCGTCTCAATAAATCCCCCCAACGCGCAGTCAAATAAAAAACAAATCAAATCAATATCCTGCGCATCGCCCTTCTTTTTATTTCTTTTTCGGAAATAGATCATTTTCGCATTCGATATTAATCGATAGTTAGGTTACCTTTCTATACTTTCGCTTCCCCAAAACAGGGCAAGTTAAGTGGTCTTGCTTTCGTACAGGACGCGGCATGCATAGCTTGTCCGTTTGTATTCAAGCCTCTCGTATTGCCCCTTGAACAGAAGGAAGCACACATGAAGAAGATTCTGATTGCGACGGCGATTGCCGCTTCGTTCGCCTCGGTCGCTCACGCGCAAAGCAGCGTCACGCTGTACGGCACGCTCGACGCCGGCCTCACGTACACGAGCAACGTCGGCGGCCACTCGCAGTGGGCGCTGGGCAGCGGCTCGATCGATGAAAACCGCTTCGGCCTGCGCGGCGCCGAAGATCTGGGCGGCGGCCTGAAGACCGTCTTCACGTTGGAGCAGGGCTTCAACCTGAACAACGGCACGCAGGCATCGGCCGGCAAGATGTTCTCGCGCCAGGCGTTCGTCGGTCTGTCGAGCGAGGCGGGCACGGTCACGCTGGGCCGTCAGTACGACGCATCGCAAGACTTCCTCGCGCCGCTGTCGGCCACGGGTAGCTGGGGCGGCCAGAACTTCGCCCACTTCGGCAACCTCGACAACCTGAACAAGGACAGCGCGAACGCGTTCAACAACTCGATCAAGTTCAAGAGCGCGAACTACGCGGGCATGTCGTTCGGCGCAACGTACGGCTTCTCGAACAACTCGAACTTCGCGAACAACCGCTCGTACAGCTTCGGCGCGGGCTATGAAAACGCCGGCCTGCGCGTCGGCGCGGGTTATGCGCAGCAGAACAATCCGAACAGCAACGCCGCCGGCTCGACCACGGCGTTCGACCTGAGCGGCCTCGGCGTGGACACGGACGCAACGTCGTTCCGTCAGCGCGAATTCGGCGTCGGCGCAAGCTACGCATTCGGTCCTGCTGTCTTCGGTCTGGTGTGGACGCAAGCTCGCGTCGACAACATCACGGGTTCGACGGAGTCGTTCCACGTGAACAACTACGAAGTCAATGCGAAGTACAACCTGACGCCGGCGCTGGGTCTCGGCGTTGCATACACGTATTCGAACGGCGCGGCGGGCGACTACCGCTTCCACGTGAACCAGGCCGGCTTGCAGGGCAACTACGCGCTGTCCAAGCGTACGGACATCTACGCGCAGGGTGTGTACCAGCTGACGAGCGCGCCGGAAGGCACCGTCGTCCCGGCCATCGTCGACAACGGCAGCGTGACGGGCGCATCCGATTCGCGCCGCCAGACGGTCGTATCGGTTGGCCTGCGCCACCGCTTCTAAACGAACACGAGGCACGCCGGGCCGATGCGTACGATCAGCCCGGCGTCGACCTCGGGGCCGCGAGCGAGACCACAACGCCCTCATGCTTGTCGAAGCGTGGGGGCGTTGCCTTTTTGGGCAGAATATGCAAGCCAGAATTCACGCAAGAACGGGCGCGGCCCAGGAACCGTCTCAGGCCATCCGCTTCAGCTCTTTCTGCAAGCGATCGAAGTTCTCTTCATTCGCCTTCACAGCAAACGTCTTCACCTGCGCGCAGACGGCAGGCGTCTCAAACAGCATGCTGAACGTGATGCGGGTTTGCTCGTCGCCGAGCGCGTCGAATGTAACCGTGACGCGAAAATACGGCCCCGACACGTGATCGAACACGATCCGCTCGGGCGCGGCGATCTCGACGAACACACTGTGGTTCTTGTAGTCGACGCCATCCGGCCCGTGCATCACGAAGCGCCAGTTGCCGCCTGGACGCAGGTCGAATTCGTGGAAAGAATTGGTGAAGCCCTTCGGTCCCCACCAGTGCGCAAGGTGCGCTGGCTCCGTCCAGGCCCTGAATACGAGATCGCGCGGAAACTCGAACACGCGCGACGACACGATTTGCAGATCCGCGATAGGCGGAGTTGCGTCGCCATCCTCGGACATGAGACAGCCTCCTTCAAACGATGCGCCGCGTCCGCCGCGAAGCCGGGCGGACAATTCAAGCATAACGCATAGTGGAAGGGATCGACGGTCGGCGCGACGCCGTGCGCCCGCAGAAAGTGGCCGCCAATGCGAGGCGGCGAACGTTCAGGCGCCTAAAGTCCGATGAATGACTGAGAAAAACTGCCGTGACGATCAGACCGCAACGGATTCCGCCGATGGCTCGATAGGAATCACACGCCGCGCGGCAGGTGCGCCGCACTGCCGCAGCAGATCGCGCAGCTCGTTGATCACGGGGAAGACTTCGTGGTTCCAGTCGGCGCCTTGCGCGTCGTGCGCTTCCTGCTCGCGTTCGACGATCCAGCGGTCCTCGGCGAAGATGCGTTCAGTGAACCACACCAGCAGCGGCCACGCGACGTCCAGCAGCGCGCCGAATTTCGGCCGCTTGATGGACAGCAGGCCAAATGTGCGGTTAGTGCGCTGCTCGCGGTCGAGCGGCACGTAGCAGATCCACAGGTCCATCACGCGCGTGCCTTCGGACGTGTGGATCTGCAGCGTCTGAAACGGATACTGCGTGCGGATCGTCATCACGTCCTTGTGATCTTCCCTCGTGCTGTTGCGGTTCTGCCCGAACACGAGCGCCTCGCCGATCGGCTGCTGGCCCGCCTCGCGCGCAAACGTGTAGTCCACCTCGACCCAGTCGTCGCCGCGCCGCCGCCCGAGCGAGCGAGCGCGCATCTTGCCCATCTGCTTGCGGTGCAGGAACTGATGGTTCATGTCCATCAGGTTTTCGTGCATGAACGAGTAGTGGCACGCCACTTCGCGGCCAAAGCGGCGCGTCTTGTAGGCCTTGTCGGCGACCGAACCGAGCGGCGGCAGCGGCGTCGTCTCGGCGAGCGCGGCATCGCCGGGGAATACGAAAATCAGCCCTTCGGCTTCGCGGCACGGATAGGCGCGCACGCCGTTCGGCAGACGCTCGCGGCCCAGATACGGCACGTCGATGCATTTGCCCGTGCAGTCGTAGGTCCAGCCGTGATAGCCGCAGCGGATAGCTTCGCCGTCGACCACGCCGCCGCTCAGCGGCACCTGTCGGTGCGCGCAGCGATCCTCGAGCGCGATCACCTTGCCCGAATCGGTTCTCGCCAGCACGATCGGCTCGCCGGCAAAGCGCACGGCATGGGTTTTACCGCGCTTGACTTCGCGCGACCATGCAAGGGGATACCAGTAATCGGGATGGATATCGACGCGGCGCAGATCGCGCACGGCGGGTTTGGCGAGGTTGTCGGCGGTACTGCTGTCCAGCGGAGCGACTACATGCATGAATGAGCCTCCTGGCGCAACGGTCGGCAAGTCGCATGGACCGGGCCGGTTTGATAGTTAGAAAACCGATGTCGCCGCTCAGTCTACTAGAAGTCGCCGCCAGGAATCATGAGGGCTGACCGCAGGGCGGCGATGCCAGGCCCGAAGGCTGCGCCGCCATTCGATCAGCAAAAGTCAGTCCCGCGGGGGCGCGCGATCGGCGGCCGCGGGTGTCGTGGGTGCCGCCGCGGCGCTCAATGGGTGCGCTGCGGCGCCCCGACGAGGCCGGAACGGTGCTGGACGCCCCACGATTTGCCGCCGCGCAGGAATTGCAGCCAGCCGAGAGCCGCGCCCGTGTGGCGCAGCAGCTGGAACGTGAACGGCTCGGCGATCGCGGCGGCCACGGCCATCGGCAGGCTCGTGCCGCGCGTGAGACCCGTCCAGCGCCGGTACAGGTGGATGCTCCAGACGTAGAACGCGAGGTCGATGGCCGTTTTCAGGCCGATAACGCTGAAAATCGATACGACGATCTGCCCGTGTCCGCCGAACACGAAGCCGAGCAGCAGCGCGAACGCGGTCAGGCCGTAGATGGGCTGCATCGTGTCGAACGCCTTGACGGGCAGCATCAGCCGGCCGAGCGTGCCGAAACGCGTATCGCCCGTCATGTCGCGGTTCCAGTACTGCGTTTGCAGAAACCCCGCGAACCAGCGGCGGCGCTGGCGCAGGAACGCGCCGAGCGTCGCGGGCGCTTCCGTGTGCGCGTGCGCGTCGCCGACCACGCGCACGTCCCAGCCAAGGCCGCGCTCGACGGAATAGCGGCGCAGCCGGTGAATCAGTTCGTAATCTTCGACGAGGCACTGCGCGTCAAAACCGCCGACGGCGACCAGCGCTTCACGCCGGAACGACGCAAACGCGCCCGACACGAGCAGCAGGCTGTCAGCGCGCATCCACGCGAAGCGCGCAATGAAATTGCGCATGTACTCGTACGTCTGGAACCACTGGAACACGCGGCCGCTTGCCGTGCGGTTGCAGACCGGCACGAGGATGCCCGTCGCCGCGACCAGCTTCGGCGACTGCGCGAACGCCGCGCGCATCGCGTGTGTCGCGTCGTCGGCGAGCAGCGTGTCGGCGTCGACGGTCATCACGGTGTCCGTCGTCATGACTTCGATTGCCGCGTTCAGCGCGAGCGCCTTGCCGCCATGCGGCACGCGCAGCCAGTGCAGGTTCGGATAGCAGGCGCTCGGCGCGCTCAGTTCGCCCAGCGCGGGCTCCGTCAGGCCGAAGCGTCTTGTCAGGAGGTCGCGCGTGCCGTCCGTCGAGCCGTCGTCGGCGATCACGATCTGCGACGGGCCGTGCGTCTGGCGCAGCAACGCAGCGAGCGTCACGGGCAGCACAGCCGCCTCGTTGTGCGCAGCGACGATCACGCCCATCGTCGGCAGCTTCGCGGCACGGGAGGATCGGTGCGCGGGCAACGAGCGGCGGATCAGCGGGAGCGTCTTCCACGTGACGAACGCGAGCAGCAAGGTGTCGTACACCACGTAAGCGATTCCCGTCGACCACGCCAGCGCGCCGTGCAGGAAAAACGCCCGCGCGAACAGCAGCAGCCACAGCACCGTCACGCTGCCGTGAATCACGGCGCTTTGCCACGTGCCCGTGCGCGGATTGATGCGCGGCGACGCAGCCGCGAGCGCCTCGCGCAGCGACGGCTTCGCGCCGTGGGCCGCCGCACCAGCGCCCGAGCTTGCGGCACGCACGGCGTGATTGATCAGCGTCGCGTCTTCCATCTTGATCAACGTCACGTCTTCGAACACGTCGATATCCATCACGGCACCATCCGCTTGAGCACAGAATGACGGTCGATCAACTCATGCTTGAGCGCCCCGCCGATATGCATGGCCAGCAACGCGTACAGCGCGTAGCCGAGATACGTGTGCAGCGCGCCGAACTGATCGTGCAGCGGCTCCTTGACGGCGGGATCGAGATTCATGATGAAACCGATGCGCGGAAACGGAATCACGCCGAACAGATGCATCGGATGCGTGGCGGCCGCTTTCCACGCGGAGTCGTGCATCCAGCCGGACAGCGGCAGCGCGAACATCAAAAAGTACAGCAGGAAATGCGCGGCATGCGCGGCCATGCGCTCCCACGACGGAAATTCGCGCGGCAGCGGCGGCGGACGGTGCGACACCCGCCACAGCACCCGCAGCAGCGCGAGGCCGAGCACCGTGATGCCGATCGACTTGTGCGTATCGATGACGGGCCGCACCCACTCGCCGGGCAGCGACTCGGCGGACAGGGCGAGCGCCACGTTGACCATGATCAGCAGCGCGATCAGCCAGTGCAGGATCATCGCCGTGCGCGAGTAGTGAGAGGCGTGCGCAGCCGTGGCGTGCGCATCGAGGCCGTCGCGCGGCGCCGTGCCGGAAGGAGTCGAAGTGTTCATGAGCCGTAGGGTTGGAAGTCGGTCGGGACGGCGAAAGCGATGTGCAAGCCAGCGCGTGTGGCGAGTCAGGGTTCGGGTCAGGGTTCTGCGGGCCGCACAGGCAATCGTCTTACCAACAGAACGCCCGGCTGCGCCGCTTTATTCCTTCAACGCGCGCGTCCTGTTTTTCCGTCGCATTTCCATTTGTTGCACTGCGTTGGTTGTACACGCGTCGGGAAGGTTCAAAGCGAAGTTCAAAGCCAGTGCTCACGCGAACGGGTCGATGCCTTGCACCAGCCGCTTCGCAAGACGCGGCTCGCGCAGCTGGTCCAGCCACCATTTCAGCGCGCGGCCTTCCTGGTCGCCGCGCCACGCGACATACAGCACGTTCGGTTCGCGCGGGTCCGCCGTCTCCTTTTCGACGAGTTCGCCGCGTTTGAGCAGCGACGCGACGCGCTGACGCGGCAGCCAGCCGATGCCGAGACCGTCGCGCTGGGCGAGGATTTTCGCACGCATGCTGGGCACGGCAAGCGACGCCTGCCCGCCGAGCAGCCCGTATGCGCGGCCGCTCGCGCGCGACGAATCGGCGACCACGATGCCGCGCTGCTTCGCGATCTGCTCGCGCCGCAGCGGCTCCTTGATGCTCGCGAGGGGATGACGCGGCGCGACGGCGAACACCCAGTCGACCACGCCCAACTCGAACCACCGCAAGCCGGGAATGGCGGGCGGCTCGTTCGTCGCGCCGACGATCAGATCGGCGCGACCGTCGCGCAGCGCCTCCCAGGTGCCGCCGAGCACTTCCGTCGTCAGCCGCAGCTTGACGCCCGATTGCAGCGCGTCGAACGCGTGGACGACGGGCATGAAAATCTCGAACTCCATCAGCTCGTCGGTGACGATCCACAGGCGGTCTTCCCAGCCGCTCGCGATCTGCCGCACGCGCTGGGTCATCCGCGAGACGTCCTGCATCAGGCGCGCGGCCTCTTCGGCAAGCAGTTGACCAGCGGGCGTAAGCTGCAGCCGGTAGCGCCGGCGATCGAACAGCAGCGCGTCGAAGCGCGTCTCGAGCTGGCGCGCTGCGTGCGACACCGTCGACGGCGCCTTGCCCAGGCGCGCCGCCGCGCGCGACAGGCTGCCGCTTTCGCGTATCGCTTCGAGTAGCGCAAGCTCCTCATCCGTCAACATGTTCGATCCCGTCGAATGACATCATGCGGAAAATCGTACGGCAAAACGCGACAGACGGTACACCATAGTGTCGAGCGGGAATGGCTTGCCGCCGCCCTGCCTCGCATGAGCCGCGCGCATTCGCGGGCGGACAACCATCGGCATCGAAGGAGCACGGACATGGGTTTGCTGGTCAACGGTCAATGGCAGGACAAGTGGTACGACACGGCGTCGACGGGCGGCCGCTTCGTGCGTACGGACGCCGTGTTTCGCAACTGGGTGACGCCCGACGGCGACGCCGGTCCGAGCGGCAGCGCCGGCTTCGAGGCGGAAGCCGGCCGCTATCACCTGTACGTAAGCCTCGCGTGTCCGTGGGCGCATCGCACGCTGATCATGCGCGCGCTCAAAGGTCTCGAGGACATGATCAGCGTGTCCGTGGTGAACTGGCTCATGCTCGCCGACGGCTGGACCTTCGACGACGGCCCCGGCGTCGTGCCCGATCCCGTCAACCACGCGCCGTATCTGCGCGACGTCTATCTTGCCGCCGACCGCCGTTACACCGGCCGCGTCACGGTGCCGATCCTGTGGGACAAGCACGAGCGGACGATCGTCAATAACGAGTCGTCGGAGATCATCCGCATGCTGAATTCCGCCTTCGACGAGATCGGCGCGGAGCCGGGCGACTTCTATCCGCCGCCGCTGCGCGCCGAGATCGACGCGATCAACGCGCGCGTCTACGACACCGTCAACAACGGCGTCTACAAATCGGGCTTCGCGACGACGCAGCGCGCGTATGAAGAAGCCGTCGTGCCGTTGTTCGAGACGCTCGACTGGCTCGAACAGAAGCTGTCGACGCAGCGCTTCCTGACGGGCAACCGGCTGACGGAAGCGGACATTCGCCTCTTCACGACGCTGATCCGTTTCGATGCCGTCTACGTCGGCCACTTCAAATGCAACCTGCGGCGCATCGCCGACTATCCGAACCTGTCCGCCTACACGCGCGACATCTATCAGCACCGGGGCATCGCGGGCACGGTGAATTTCGAGCATATCAAGCGGCATTACTACGAGAGCCACGGTTCGGTGAATCCGACGGGCATCGTGCCGCTCGGGCCGTTGCAGGATTTCAGCGCGCCGCACGATCGCGCGCGGTTTGGCTGAAGGCGTTGCGCTAGACTGTCCGCGACCCGGACATCACGGCAAGGAGACGCCATGCTACGCAAGACACGCACCGCTTCGCAGCTACAGGATGAAGTGAGCCGGCGCATTCATCGCGCGCCGGAAGTGGTGGAAGACGGCGTGAAGATTCGCGTGCCGCGCCCGCAGATGCAGGAGCAGGACGCGAGCGGCTGCAACTGGACGATGAAACATTTCGGCAACGCGATCGGCTTCGAGCGCGTGGTCGACGAAGCGCTCAAGGCGGTGCAGAAGGAATACAACCTGTCTGAAGAAACGAAGGACTTGAACAGCTTGTTTGGCGATGCGCCGAAGCACGAATGAGACTGGGCGGCTTTCTTTTGCCTGCTTTTCCTCGCAGGGAGGAAAAGCAGGTGCCGTCAGCCGGTGACGTCAGTATGCGGGCCGCGCCGATAACCCAGAGGCACGACGCGGATGCCCGCGCAAAAACGCAAGCCGCTACGCTACAGCGGCAAAACCTTCCTCGATTTGCGCAGCATCGGTAGGCCGCACGACGCGCGCAACCTCCACACCGTCACGCATAAAAATCAAGGTCGGCCAAAGCTTGACCTTGAACGAGCGCCCAAGCGGCCGCCCAGGCCCATCTTCGATCTTCAGATGCCGCGTGCCGGGATGCTGGCCGAACGCCTTGCCGATCACGGGCTGCGCGCCCTGGCAGTAGCCGCACCAGTCGGTGCCGAATTCAACGACGGTCACACCCGTCATCGCGTCGACGTCAGCGCGCGACGGCGCCGTCTTCGAGTATTGGTTCGCGGTAGTCATAAGCCTCCATCCAAAGCGTCAGCCAGAACGGCGCGCTCAGCCCTTACTTCGAAGCGCGGCGCCGCGCCTGCACAGCTTGCGCCAGCGTGTGCAGCACCGGCCCGGTTTGTCCCCAGCCGATGCATGCGTCGGTGATCGATACGCCGCGAGCAAGCGGCGCGCCCGGCTTCAGATCCTGGCGTCCTGCTTCCAGATGGCTCTCGATCATCACGCCGATGATCCGCTGCTCGCCGCCCGAAATCTGATTCGCGAGATCCTGCGCGACTTCGATCTGACGCTCGTGCGACTTGTTCGAATTCGCGTGCGAGCAATCGACCATCACCTGCTCGCGCAAGCCGACCTTGCGCAGCGCGGCGCACGCTTCCTCCACGCCTGCCGCGTCGTAGTTCGGTCCTTTCTTGCCGCCGCGCAAGATGACGTGCGCGTCGTCGTTGCCGCGCGTTTCGAAGATCGCGGCCATGCCCATTTTCGTCATGCCCATGAACGCGTGGCTCGCGGCGGCCGCGACGATGGCGTCGGCGGCGATCTGCACGCCGCCGTCGGTGCCGTTCTTGAAGCCGATCGGGCACGACAGACCCGACGCCAGCTGCCGATGGCTCTGGCTTTCCGTGGTGCGCGCGCCGATTGCGCCCCACGCGATCAGATCCGCGATGTACTGCGGGCTCAGCAGATCGAGAAACTCGGTGCCCGTCGGCAGGCCGAGGCCGCTGATTTCCAGCAGCAGTTCACGCGCGCGGCGCAGGCCCTCGTTGATGCGGAAGCTGCCGTCCAGACGCGGATCATTGATATAGCCCTTCCAGCCGACCGTCGTGCGCGGCTTCTCGAAGTACACGCGCATCACGATCATCAGGTCGTCGCGCAGCGCGTCGGCGGCCGTCTTCAGCTTGTGCGCGTATTCCATCGCCTGCGCGTGGTCGTGAATCGAGCACGGCCCGACGACGACGACCAGACGGTCATCGCGGCCATGCAAAATATCGGCGATTTCGACGCGGCTCTTTTCCACCAGCGTCTGCACGCCCGGCGGGCACGGCAGTTCGTCGAGCAGCAGCGCCGGCGAAATCAGCGGACGCACCGCGCCGATGCGCGTGTCGTCGATGCGCGTGGTGTCCTGGGTGGAATCGGCGACGCCGGCTTCCTGGTCGCGTGTGGGGTTGTCGATGCGGCTCACAATGTTCTCCAGCTTCTGCGTATTTTTGGGGCGACGTCGATTATCGCACTCGACGCGCGGCGCACGCAGCCGGCCGCCCGGCCGGGCCGCGTGCGCCGCGTGAAATCACGCGCCGTTCATCAGCTGGATCAGGTACGGCTTCCACACTTCGGATGCGCGAGCGTCTGGTGACCGTACGACCGTGACGTCTCCGGCATCTCGACGTAGCGCCCGTGCGGCACCGATGACGCCCACCTCCGTACGACGCGCCCGTCGCCCGTCAAAGCGCGTCGTAGCGCGCCTTGACCTGCTCGAACAGCTTCCAGAACGACGCGGGCGCAGTGCCGTTCAGCCGCTCGCGCAATACATCGAGGTGGCTGTGCCAGCCGGGGCCGACGTCGAGCTGCTCGGCGCGGCCCGACAGATTGCGATGCGTGAGCACGAGCTTGACCTGGTCGCCCTCCTCCGACAGTTCGAAGGTCACGTCGGAGAGATTGTCCTGAATGCTGCCCCACGTGAACGCGAGCGCGCGCGGCGGTTCGCAGCGCAGCAGCCGATGCAGCGAATCGTGCCCGCCCGCGTATTGCCGGTACGGCTCTGGCGGCACTTCAGGCGTCGCGGACAGCAGCGCGTGATCGAACCGCATCATGAAATCGCCGCCCGTCTGCGGCGGCAGCGCGCCGGACGCAAGCCACTGCGCCCGCTTGCCGGGCTCGGTCAGATACGCCCAGACGCGCCCGATCGGGCCGGGCAAAAGACGCTCGAAGCGCACGGTCTGCGTGCCTTCGAAAACGCCGAGAGGTTCGTTTGTGCTCATGTCGTTTCCCTTTGAATCTGCATTCCGATGACATCACGCGTTCGCGGCGAGCGCGCGGATCGCCGAGGCCAGTTCGCCGACGAGTGCATCCGCCTTCTCGGGGCGCACGCCCGCATAGCCCAGCATGAAGCCGTTGTAGCGCAGGGCGTCCTCGCCTTGATGGCAATACTGGCTCAGCGGCGACACGGCGATGCCCCGCGAGCGCAGCGCGGCGCTCGCGTCGCTATCCTGCAGCGGCACATCGAGCCGCATCGTCAGATGCATGCCGCTGCCGTCGGAAGACACGGTGACGAGATCGCGCATATGCGCATGAATCGCCTCGACCATCGCCTCGCGCCGCTGCTGATAGATGCGGCGCATGCGCCGCAAGTGCCGTGCATATTTGCCGCTTTCGATGAAATCGGCGAGCGCGACCTGATCCGCGACGCGACCTTGCCGCGACATCTCGCCGATCACGCCGCCGATCTCGGGCGCGAGGTTCGCGGGCACGATCATGAAGCCAATGCGAAGCGCCGGAAACATGGTCTTGCTGAAGGTGCCGAGATAGACCACGGGCGTCGCGGCACGCAGCCCTTGCACCGAAGGCAGCGGCGGGCCGCTGTGACGCAGTTCGCTGTCGTAGTCGTCTTCGATGATCCAGGCGCCACTTTCGACGATCCTGTCGATGATCGACCAGCGACGCTCCAGGCTCAGCACACTGCCCAGCGGATATTGGTGCGACGGCGTGATATAGACGAGGCGCGGCGGCGTGCGCTGCCAGTGCATTTGCGTGGGCGCGATGCCCGCTGCGTCGACGGGAATCGGCACGATGTTCAGGCCCGCCGACTGGAACGCGATTCGCGCGCCCTGATAGCCGGGGTTTTCGAGCCACGCGGTGTCGCCGGCGTCGGCGAGCATGCGCGCGCACAAGTCGAGGCTCGCATGCGTGCCCGACGTGATGAAGACCTGGTCCGCCGTGCAGCGCACGCCGCGCGACACGCGCACGTATTCCGCCACCGCGCGCCTGAGCGACGGATGACCGGCGTGATTGCCGTAGCCGAGATCGCGGGTATCGACGGATCGCCACGCGCGTTCCATCGACACCCGCCATTGCGCGACGGGAAATTCGTCCAGCGCGGGCACGCCCGCCTGAAACGGTGACTGCGTGCCGCGTGCGCCGCGATCGTGCGGCAAGCCGGCGACGCGTCGCGACAAACAGCTGGCGGGCGGCGCATTGGCCATGTCCGCCTGCGCATCGGCGCGCGCGACGCAACTGACGATCGACCCATGACGGCTCGCGGCAATAAAGCCTTCTTCGGCGAGCCGCTCATACGCGTACAGCACCGAGTTGCGCGCGATGCCGAGCTGTTCGGCGAGCGCGCGCGTCGGCACAAGCTGGCTGCCGTGGCGAATGTCGCCGTTGAGAATGGCGTCACGCAAGCTCTCGTACAGCAGCGTCTGCTGCGTCAGCTTGCGGCTCGCCTCTGCCTGGCTGGCGAAGCGCGACATCAACAGCCCGTAATCCAATTGCGTGGCTCCAGATTTTGCTTTCGATGTGGAGCTAACAATGGTGCCACAGAAACCGTATGCTTCGGCAGTACCCGTCGATACAGGAAGGAGCGCCAGCCGTGAGCCAAGCCGTGAAGATTCGATCCGTGACGCCCGCCGACTACGAAGCCTGGTTGCCGCTATGGGATGGCTATAACCGCTTTTACGGCCGCTTCGATGCGACGGCGGTGCCGCGCGAAATCACGCAGCTCACGTGGGCGCGCTTCTTCGACGGCCTCGAACCGATGCACGCGATGGTGGCCGAGCGCGACGACGGTATGCTGGTCGGACTCGTGCATTATCTGTATCACCGCAGCACGATAAGCGCCGGTTCAAGGTGCTATCTGCATGATCTGTTCACGCTCGAATCGGAGCGCGGCAAAGGCGTGGGCCGCGCGTTGATCGAGGCCGTCTATGAAGCAGCGAAGGCTGCGGGCGCGGAGCGTGTGTACTGGCTCACGCACGAATCGAATCGCACGGCAAGGCGGCTCTACGACACGGTTGCCGAGCTGCCGGGCTCCGTCGTCTATATCAAGCCGCTTTAACGCAGGTCCTTGACGAGCGATTGACGCACGGAGTCGGGGACCGTTTGCGTATCGACGGGATAGTTCGGATGATCGCAGCCGATCTGCAATGCCGCGCCGTCGCGAAGCCGTGCCTTGATCGAAGGCGTCAACTCGAAGCGCACGAAATGCACGGCTGAAGTTTTCTCGTTGTTCTCGCGTTCGAGGTCTTCGTCGGCGACGGCATAGACGGGTGCTTCGCCGTCCACCTTGACGAACACGTTGTCCTCGATCCCGATCAGACGCGCGAGCGCCGCGCGCCGCTCCACTTCGTTTTCGTACTCGATCTGCATCGTCGCCTTGAAGTTGCTGCCGTCCGGCACGAGGGGCAGATACGCTTCGAGTTCGCCCTGTATGCCGTCTTCGTCGAAGATCTTTTCGATGTGCAGCATCTCCTGAATCTGATAGCGAATCGTCAGTTCGTCTTCGAACAGAAACGTCAGGTGATTGCCAAGCCGCACGATGCGGTTCTTCTTGTGCTCGATCACCTGCTCGCGCATCGTCTTGCGCTGCTTCGCATAGTTTTCGAGCGACAACAGGGTGTTCCTCGCGATGCTCATCGGTATCCTCGCTGGGTGAAGATCAAAGGCCGATCAAAGGCCGTAGGCCTTGCGCAGCAGTGTCAACGGATGCGCGAGCGGCGTCTTCGGCGAACCGTTCTCGTCGAAGCCCTGCGCGATGTGATGCCCCGCAAGCTGGCAATCGGACGAGATGTAGTCGGGCTGCGGCTGCGCCATCGCCTTGAACACGGGCGTGCCGATCTTCATCGCCGTCGCGTGGAATTCCTTCTTCACGCCGAATGTGCCCGCATGTCCCGAGCAGCGCTCGACCACCGTCACCTGCGTGTCCGGCACGAGCGCCAGCGTCTCCGATGTCTTGCGTCCGATGTTCTGCACACGCGCATGACACGGCACGTGATACGACACCTTGCCGAGCGGCGTGTTGAAGTCGGTCTTCAGCAGGCCGTCGCGATGGCGCGACACGAAGTACTCGAACGGGTCCCAGAATGCTTCGCTGACGGCGCGCACGTCGGCGTCGTCGGGAAACATCAGCGGCAGTTCGTGCTTGTACATCAGCACGCAGCTCGGAATCGCGCCGATGATCGCGTAGCCGTCGCGCGCGTAACGCGCGAGCACGGGCATGTTCTTCTCTTTCTTCGCCGCCACGCCGTCGAGATTGCCCTGTTCCAGCAACGGCATGCCGCAACACGATTCGCTCGCGACGAGTTCATACGGAATGTTGTTGTGCGCGAGCACGGCCAGCAGATCGTGGCCGATGCCGGGCTCGTTGAAGTTCACGTAGCAGGTCGCGTAGATCGCGACCTTGCCGGGCGTGCGCTCGCCGTTTCTCGCCTGCGCCTGCGGCGACTTCTTCGCGGCGCTGCGAAACTTGCGCGGCGCGAAATCGGGCAACCACGCCTTCCTGTCGACGCCGAGCGCTGTTTCCATCATGCCGCGCGCGGCATCCGTGTGGTTCACCGCGTTGACCGTCTGCGTGACGATGGGAATGCCCGCAAACGTGCCGAGCGCGTCCGTGTTCGACAGCAGCTTGTCGCGCAGCTTGACCTCGCCGCGTTTGAACGAAGCCGCCTTCGCGCGCAGCATCAGATGCGGAAAATCGACGTTCCAGGCGTGCGGCGGCACGTAAGGGCACTTGGTCATGTAGCACAGGTCGCACAGATAGCATTGATCGACGACGGCGCCAAAGTGCTGCTTGTCGACCTCATGTGCTTCGCCCGTGTCGGTTTCGTCGACCAGATCGAACAGCGTCGGAAACGCGCCGCACAGCGACACGCAGCGCCGGCAACCCGCGCAGATGTCGAACACGCGCGTCAGTTCCTGATCGATTGCATCGGGATCGTAGAAAGCGTCCGACTTCCAGTCGAGGGGATGACGTGTCGGCGCTTCGAGACTGCCTTCCTTATGAGGCATGGCCTGAGTCTCCTGATGTTGCCCGCGTTCGTGCTTTTTATGCGCGTGCGGCGCGCGCTTTGGCGAAGCATCTGGCTTCGGCGCGCGCGCTTATGCCGCAATATCGCGCGCCATGTTCGCATCGCGTGCAAACGACGGCCAGCAACAAGGCGCGCGCCCGCCCGCGACATCAATCGACGAGCGCTTCCAGTGCCTTCGTATAGCGATTCGCGTGGCTGCGTTCCGCTTTTGCCAGCGTCTCGAACCAGTTCGCAATTTCGTCGAAGCCTTCGTCGCGAGCGGTTTTCGCCATGCCGGGGTACATGTCCGTGTATTCGTGCGTTTCGCCCGCGATGGCGGCCTGCAGATTCTGACGCGACGAGCCGAACGGCAGCCCCGTTGCGGGGTCGCCCACGACTTCCAGATACTCGAGGTGACCGTGTGCATGGCCTGTCTCGCCTTCCGCCGTCGAACGGAACAGCGCAGCGACGTCGTTCTGTCCCTCGACGTCGGCCTTTGCCGCGAAATACAGATAGCGGCGATTGGCCTGCGATTCGCCCGCAAATGCGGCCTTCAGATTTTCCTCGGTTTTCGAACCCTTGAGTTGCGACATCTGAGCCTCCATCCAAAGCCTGTATGTGGGAGCGCGCATTTGTGATGGTGGACCACCGGCCAGCCGCGCACATCTGTGCCGTGCATTAAATCTAGATGTTGAGCGATCCGTTCCCAATAGGGTTTTTCAATCCGCGCGATAGCTGTTTGCCTTGCATAACGGGAGGCCCGAAGTAGACTGGTGAAGCGCACATACGCAATTTTCCCGGGGGACTTCTGCATGCGGCTGACGATATTGATCAACGGTTCGGACCCCACCGTCAATCACGACTACGCCGTGCTCTGGCTCGATACCGACGAGCGTCGCTGGTCGAGAGAAGCGCACGATGGGATCGACCTGCCCCCATGGGGCGAACTTCACGACGAAGACGGCGTCACCAAACTCTGCGCGCCGAGTGCCGACGCGCCTCTATGCACACTGAATGGCCTGCACGTGGACCGGCGTCAACGGGTCAGTTCGGCACAGGGCGTGGCGGCGTGGTCATCCGACCGCACGCACAGGCCGATGAACGGCTATTGGCGGCTGCAGGCCGTCGACACGCTTCCCGTTCATGCCGAACACAGCGTGTTTGGACGCTGACCTTTTATCGATTGCATCCAGGCCGCATTCGACGATGCGCTCGCGAATGCGGTATTCCTTCCCCACTCCTCCTCTTTTCGTTTTGACGCGCACAAATTGCCGCTGCTCGCGGCAATGCGTCATGACGCTTTTGCCGACGCGCGCGCTCGCGGCGCGTTAAACACACGGAATTGCTTGCATGGCGCATAGGTCGCGCGGCTATACTTGCGGCCCCGTCATTCGTCCTTTCCGATCTATGAAGAAGTGGTTAGTCAGCCTGCTCATCGTGTCCGCGATGGCCGCGAGTCACGCGACTCACGCATGGGCAGCAACGTCGTGCACGGATTTCACGCCCAACGCCCAATGGCCCGTGCTGACGAACGCGAAGATGACGCCGAAGTCGCGCATGTTGTGCTACTCGGATTTCGCCGTCCTGCATTCGGGCATCACGCACGGGCCCCTGTGGTCCGCCGAACATCTGACGCGCGACCATATCGAAGCCGCGAAAGACATGGTGCGCACCAACAAGTTCTTCGAGGACGCGCGCCTGCCCGACGGCGAGGGCGCGACGCTGGCCGACTACAAGCGCAGCGGTTTCGATCGCGGCCACATGAGTCCGGCGGGCAATCGCTGGAACGAAGAAGCGATGGCACAATCGTTCTCGCTTGCGAACATCGTCCCGCAAAACCGCGAGAACAATCAGCGTTTGTGGGCGCGCATCGAGACGGCCGTGCGCAAGCTCGCGATCAAATACGACGACACGTACGTTGTGACGGGTCCGATGTTCGTCGGCGCGCAGTTGCAGACCATCGGACCGACGCGCGTATTCGTGCCGACGCAGCTGTTCAAGGTCGTCTACGTGCCGTCGAAGAAGCTCGCGTTTGCGATCGTCACGGACAACGTCGCCACCGACCGCTACGAAGTGAAGTCCGTGCATGAGCTTGAGGCGACGAGCGGCATCCGCTTTCCGGGCATTCCGGAAAATCTGAAGGACCAGCGTCCGGGAGGGCTGAAAGGTGTTTAAAGCTTATTCGAACGACGACGTGCTCAACATTCAGGGCGACGCGCTGACGGTGTCGAACGGCACCACGCGCGTGACGCTGAACGGCACGCTCGACATCACGAAGGACAAGCGCGGCCTGAAGGCGGCATTGGCGTTGAAGGAAGCGCTTGACGGCATCGTCGCCGCGCTGCAGGCAGAAGCCCATCTGCCCGATGTAGTAAAGGACGAGCCCGACGCGAAGCCGGGCGTGATCGACAATCCGTTCTGAAGCGCGCGGCGCGCCCTGTCGCGATGAGCGCGCTGATCGCGCTTACGGCGGCGTGGTGCCCTTCGGCAGGCTCGCCAGCGCTTGCGCCGCGCGCGCGACGACGCTGTCCCAGTCGCCCGGCGCGGTCTGCCGGAACAGACGCGCGGTCGGATACCACGGCGAGTCGTCGCGATCGCGAAACCACCGCCAGCACGCGTCGTAGCGAGACAGAATCCACACCGGCTTGCCGAGCGCGCCGGCCAGATGCGCGATCGACGTATCCACGGTCATCACCAGGTCCAGGTTCTCGACGATAGCGGCCGTATCGGCGAAATCCTCGACGTCGTCCATCGGGTCCAACGGACGAAGCGCCGCGGGCAGACTAGCGATCTGCGGGCGCGTCGCCGAGCCTTTTTGCAGACTCACGAACGTCACGCCCGGCACGCGCAATAACGGCGCAAACGACAGCGCCGTCATCGAGCGGCGCTGGTCGATCGCATTCGAACTCGGATCATGCGGGCGCGGATCGCCTGCCCACACGACGCCCACCTTGAAGCCGCATTCGGGCAGCCGGCTTCGCCAATGCTGCGCGAGCGCGGCAGGCGCGCGCAGATATGGCGTCGACGCGGGAATCGTGTCGACGGTCGTGCCGAACAGCATTGGCAGGCTCAGCATCAAACACCAGCAGTCGTGGCCGGGTATCGTCGTCTTGCCGTCGAGCGGATACACCGCGTCCACACCTTCCAGGCTGTCGAACAGCCGCTGCAACGCGGGCTGGCACGCGACGCTCACCTTGGCCGCGCCCCGGCGCTTCAGGATCGGCAGATAGCGGGAGAATTGCAGGGCGTCGCCGAAACCCTGCTCGGGCCACACCAGCAGCGATTTGCCGCCGAGCGGCTCCCCGCGCCATTGCGGATACGGCACGGGCGGCGGCAACACGCTGCGCGTCGCGATCGCGTCGTGATAGCGCGACTCGTAGAGCGCCCAGCCCTGCGCATAGTCGCCGGTGCACAGCAGCGGCAGCGCGAGATTCGCCTTCGCGCCGGCGTAATCGGGCCGCAGCGCCAGCGCGTTGCGGTAGGCGTCGATGGCTTGCGCGACGCGTCCTTGCTGCCACAGCACGTTGCCTAGATTGTTGTGGGCTTCCGGCACCCGCGGGTCGAGCGCCAGCGCCTGACGGCACGCCTGCTCCGCTTCCGGCAGCCGATTCAGTTCCAGCAGCAGCAAACCGAGATTGTTGTGCGCGCTCACGTTGCCGGGCTCGCGACCGACGACGTCGCGATACGCAGCCTCGGCCTCCGTCAAACGCTTCGCTTGCCACAGCAGCACGCCCAGGTTGTTGCGCGCCGTCGCGTAGTCCGGCGCGATGGCGAGCGCTTGCACGAACGCGGCCTCGGCCTCCTGCTCGCGCTTGAGCTCGCGCAACACGAGACCGAGATTGTTCAACGCCTTCGCCATCTCCGGCCTGATCGATAATGCCGCGCGATAGGCGTGCTCGGCCTGCATCAACTGCCTGCGGCCGTAAAACCAGCCGCCGAGGTCGTTGTGCGCGTCGGCCAGATCGATGTCGTCGGCGACGGCCTTGCCGGCTTTTGCGTCTTCCGCGTCGACCAGCGCTTTCAGGCACAGGGACGCGAGCCGCAGCGCCTGTGCATGCGCGGGATCGTTTTGCAGCAGCGAGTCGAGCCACGCGAGCGCCTGCGCGAAACGCCCGGACGAATAAAGCGAGACCGACTCCTGATAACGCTCGGCGGGCGACAGCGCGAGATCCGACGTATGCATTTCAATCCTTTGGAATTCTGAAGAATGCGAGTGATGCGCCGCGCGGCATCGTTCTGCGGGTCGCAAAAAAGCGCACGTGATTGCGGCGAAAAAAATATCGGCAATCGTACCCGGCTCGCCTGATCGCCTATCTCTAAAGAACGCGGGCCGCGCGCAATCGGATGTTTGAAGTCATCACTCCAGGCGCGGCTGCTAGAGTCGGACGATCGGCGGCGACATCGCGCCGTCCGCGACCAGGACGATTTCGACGAGGAAACGTCATCTATGAGAACGCTCACCGATCAGCTCGCGCAATATGCGGCCTATCATCGCGACCGGCGCAACATCGCGACGCACTTCATCGGGATTCCGATGATCGTGCTCGCCATCGCCGTGCTGCTGAGCCGCCCTGCCTGGACGCTCGCGCGGCTGCCGTTTGCGTTGCCGTTCACGCTATCCCTCGCGTGGCTGCTGTTCGGCCCGAGCGTGGTCTACTACTTCGCGCTCGACGTCGCGCTCGGCCTGATGATGACCGTCGTGTCGGCGCTGTGCATCGCGTGCGGCGCGTGGCTCGCCGGGCAGTCCACTTTCGTGTGGCTCGCATCGGGCATCGGATTGTTCGTGATCGGCTGGGTGTTTCAGTTCGTCGGACACGCTGCTTACGAGCATCGCAAGCCCGCCTTCGTCGACGATGTGATCGGCCTGCTGGTCGGGCCGCTGTTCGTGCTAGCGGAAGCGCTGTTCGCGTTCGGCTGGCGCCCCGCGTTGCGCGAGGCGATCGAGGCAAAGGCCGGCCCGACTCACGACCGCGCCGCGCCTGCCGCGACGCATCGCCGGTCGTGAGGCGGTCGCGCAGCGCCGCTCGTGTCGTCCTCACCGCCCTCACCGCCCATGCCGCCCATGCCGCTCACGTCGCCTGGTCCGCTCTTGCCGCCCGTCAGCGCGGCGCGAGTAGCCGCACGCCGTGCAGCGCAGTCAGCCCGACCGCGACCCAGATAGGCACGTAAGTGCCCAACTGCTGCGCCGTCAACGTTTCGCCGAGCAGCGTGACGGATACGATCACCAGCAGCACGGGCTCGACGTAGCCGAGAATGCCGAACAGCGCCATCGGCAGCAAACGGCTGGCCTTCAGGTACGACGCGAGCGCCACCGTGCTCAACGCGCCGAGCCCCGGCAGCAACAGCAGCCATAATTCAACGCGGCCCGACAGCAGCGCGAGCGAGCCCCCGGTCACCGCCATCGCCAGCGCGAACGGCAACAGCAGCGACATCTCCAGCGCGAACGCCGTCAGCGAATCGGCGTTGATCTTGCGACGCAGCACGAAATACGGCGGATAGCCAAGCGCGACGAGCAACGTCGGCCATGAGAACGCCCGCGTCACCCATAGTTCGTGCAGCACGCCGAGCGCCGCGCACGCGACCGCGAGCCACTGCAGCGGCTCGAGCCGCTCGTGATAGTAGAAGCGCCCGAGCAGCACCATCGTCAGCGGCAGCAGGAAATAGCCCAGCGACACCTCCAGCATTCGCCCGTGCAGCGGCGCCCACAGGAACACCCACAACTGCAAGCCCAGCAGCGCCGCGCTGACGACGAGCAGCAGCGCCGTGCGCGGCTCGCTGACGGCGCGCTGCAACAGCGCCGTGAGCTGCGGCAGGCGCGAGCGCATCGCGAGCAATGTGAAAGCGCCCGGCACGGTCCAGATCACGCGCCACGCGAAGATGTCGAGTCCTGTCAACGGCGCGAGCAGCTTCGCGTAGACGGAGAGCAGCGCGAACAGCGCCGATGCGCTCACGGACAGCGCGATGCCGCGTCCCGGCTGGTAGGCATTCATCGGTCGATCCGCTGCGGGAAGCCGTTTGCTCTATTTCTCTTGCGATGTTGCGTGCGGCCAGACGTGCTGCCGCGAGCTGATTCGTCCATTCTCGGGTTTTGTTTTAACTACGGTGTTAGTTGCGCGACGCCGGCGCTGACGGGCGCGCCGCATCGCGACGACGTGAAGCGCGCATTCTAGACGGGTTGCGAAGCCGCATCGTGTTTTTCGCCGGGCAGTTCCCGTGCACGTTTGCGTGCAATGCACTATAAAAACAAACTCCACTTCCCGCCGCGCGATGCGGGCGAATCATCGGCGGAAACGCGTGCGCAGTTTTTGCTTCGCTGTTCCGTCCAGGCCGCCCGCCGCGGCTTTCAGTCTGCTTCGACGCGCCCCGAGGCACGAACGCAGACACGCGCCCGTCATCGAACGCGCTCACGCTGATTGGCCTGAACGCATGCCGGTCCATTCACCTCCAACGCTTTCGCTGTTCCGCAGTCCTCCACTGGAACGAGACAACACGGAGCCAACATGACTCAGCCAGCCGTATCGCATCATCTGACGCACGACGTATCGCCGGAATTCGCCGCCGCTGTTCGCGCTGGCCTCAGCAAAGCGCCGCAGAAGGAGTTGCCGTCGAAATATCTCTACGATGAAGTGGGCTCGGCGCTGTTCGAGGTGATCACCGCGCTGCCCGAATACGGCGTCACGCGCGCCGAAGAACGCCTGCTCGCGAACCACGCGAACGATATCGTCGCGCATCTGCCGCACGATGCGATCGTCGCGGAGCTGGGCAGCGGCAGCGGCCGCAAGACGCGCCGTATCCTCGAAGCGCTCTGTAAAAAGCGCCCCACGACTTACAGCCCGATTGAAATTTCGCGCACCGCTTTGCAATTGTGTCGCCGCGAGCTCGGCGATATCGAACGGATTTCGATCGTCGGTTACGAGCGAGACTACCTTGCGGGGCTCGCCGAAGTGAGCAAGCGGCGCGCGAAAGACGAACCCCTGCTGGTGCTGTTTCTCGGCAGCACCATCGGCAATTTCGGGCGGCTCGCGGCCACGCGCTTTCTGCGCGAGATCCGCAACATGCTCGCGCCCGGCGACGCGCTGCTGCTCGGCACCGACCTCGAAAAGCCCGTGCCCGTGCTGATCGCCGCATACGACGACCCGATCGGCGTGACGGCGGCGTTCAATCTGAATCTGCTTGCGCGGATCAACCGCGAGCTGGATGGCGATTTCCCCCTCGACGCGTTCGAGCACGTCGCGCGCTTCAACGCGGATGTGCGCAGCATCGAGATGCATCTGCGCGCGAAGCGTCGCGTGAGTGCGCAGGTGCGCGCGGCGAAGCTGACGGTCGAACTGCAGGAAGGCGAGACGATCTGGACGGAAAGCAGCCACAAGTATCGTGCGGAAGAATTGCACGCGATCGCCGATGACGCGGGCTTCGCGTGCAGTCATCAATGGATCGAACACGACTGGGGCTTTGCGGAAAGCTTGCTGGTGGCGCGCTGAGGGCTAGTTGTCACGCGTTCGTATGACGTGACGGCTGCGACGCGCGGGCTCGCGGTTCGCTCCCGCGCGCGTTGCTTCAGTGCTGCTCGAAGCGCTCGTAGCGTTTGTCGGTGGCGCGTTCTTCGCCCGCGACTTCCGTCACGCGCGCGGCCGGCGGCCCGTGACGCAGCCACGACAGCATCCGGTCGACCTGGTTCGCCGGGCCTTGCAGCATCGCCTCGACAGAACCGTCGTCCAGATTCGCCACCCATCCCCGGATACCCAGCGCATGCGCCTGGCGCACCGTCGCGTGACGGAAGCCCACGCCCTGCACCACGCCGCGCACCCGCACGTAATACGTTTCGATCCGCGAATCGAGATCCGTGCCGGTCATGCTCTCACCTCCTTGTACGTTTGCCTTGCCGCACTGACGTTCCTGCATGGACGTTGCCGCAGCGACATCAGGTTTACGCGGGCATTCTAGTCGCGCCTCGCGGGCTTTGCTTGCGTCCGGCCAGGCAGGCTTGCCCGCCGCAAGCGCCACGCCAAACACGCAGCACGTACAATCCGACCTCTGCAAACCTCAACCATGCGCCCGTCAGGCGGCACTTCACGCAGCTTTCAGGAAAACGGCAAGCAATGACCGATCAGACTCGCGATCTCGTACTCGTCACCGGTGCCTCCGGTTTCGTCGGCTCGGCCGTCGCGCGCATCGCGCAGCAAAAGGGTTTCGCGGTGCGCGTGCTCGTGCGGCCGACCAGCCCGCGCCGCAACGTCGAATCGCTCGACGCGGAAATCGCCGTCGGCGACATGCGCGACGAAGTCGTGCGCGCGCTGCAGCGCGCGCGATATCTGCTGCACGTCGCGGCGGACTACCGGTTGTGGGCGCCCGACCCGCTCGAAATCGAGCGCTCGAACCTGGAAGGCACGGAAGCGACGATGCGCGCCGCGCTGAAGGAAGGCGTCGAACGCATCGTCTACACGAGCAGCGTCGCGACGCTGAAGGTGACGGGCTCGGGCCAGTCGGTCGACGAAACCTCGCCGATGACGCCGCAGCAGGCGATCGGCGTCTACAAGCGCAGCAAGGTGCTCGCCGAACGCGCCGTCGAACGCATGATCGCGAACGACGGCCTGCCCGCCGTGATCGTGAATCCGTCGACGCCCATCGGTCCGCGCGACGTGAAGCCGACGCCGACGGGCCGCATCATCGTCGAGGCGGCGCTGGGCAAGATTCCCGCGTTCGTCGACACGGGCCTGAACCTCGTGCACGTCAACGATGTCGCGATGGGTCATTTCCTCGCGCTCGAACGCGGCAAGATCGGCGAGCGCTACATTCTGGGCGGCGAGAATCTGCCGCTGCAGCAGATGCTCGCGGATATCGCCGGCATGGTCGGGCGCAAGGCGCCGACCATCGCGTTGCCGCGCTGGCCGCTGTATCCCCTCGCAATGGGCGCGGAAGCCGTCGCGAAGTTCACGAAGCGCGAGCCGTTCGTGACCGTGGACGGTCTGAAGATGTCGAAGAACAAGATGTATTTCACGTCGGCGAAGGCGGAGCGCGAACTCGGCTATCACGCGCGGCCGTATCGGGAAGGCTTGCGCGACGCGCTCGACTGGTTTCGCGACGCGGGTTATCTGAAGGCGTGATTTTTCGTTCCGTTCCTGCGCGGCTCGCATACGGTTTGTTACAACTCGGCGTCGCCTCTCAGGCTAAGGTCGGCGCGCAGAAGGTAAAATCGCGGGTCTTACCAGAGAACTACGCATGAATCTTCAGGAACAGCTTGGCGAGCTCGAGTCGGGCGTCGATCAGCTCATTCAGGCCGCGACGGCAACGCATCGCGCCGACACGGCGAACGCTCGGCCCGCGCAAGACGAAGCAGCGGCTGACGTGCCGGTTGTCGAGGCGTCGGCGGACGCGCCCGTCGACATGGCCGCTGCGCCCGCTGCAGATCAGAAGCCCACGCTGCACATCGAGCGCCCGAGCCATAACGAAATCACGATGACCATCGGCGGCCAGTCCGTCACGCTGCATCCGCTGCAGGTCGGTCAACTGGTCGAGGAACTGTCGAACGCGCGCGCGTCGATGGAGCCCGAAGTCCCGCCGAATCTGCCTGCCGGCTGGCGTTTCGTGTCGACGAAGAATCCGATGATGGCCGTGCAGAAGCAGTCCAACGGCGACCGCCTGCTCGTCATGCGTCATACGGGGCACGGCTGGGTGCCGTTCCAGTTCTCGCCGGACATGGTCATCCAGATGTACATGATGCTCACGCAGAAGTGATGCGCGGCGGCTCGTCGAGCCGACCGCAGTGCGCCGCTCAATGCACCCCTCAATACGCCGCTCAGTTCGACGACGACAGCGGCAATAGCGAGTTCAGCAATTTTGCCGCGCGCTGCGTGACCGTCGGACTGGACGCGGCGTCGGGCGCAGGGCTCACGTACACCACGGGCCCGATACACAGCGACGTATAGCGCGCGTCACACCCGCCGTCGCGCGACGGCAGCGGCTGATCGGCGACGGATGCCGCGCTGGCCTGGGCGTCGACCACTTCGGCAAACGTCTTCGCGCGGCCATTCACCTTTTCCGCGTACGCCTGCGACCCGCCGTAGCTCTTCAGCGCGGCATTCAGATCGCCGCCCGCCGACTTCATGTAGCCATACAGGATCGCCGAGCCGACTTCGATGTTGGTCTCAGGGTCGGTCAGATCCTTCACGTCTTTCAGCATGCGCCGGTGCGCGCCGGGCACGACCTGCATCAGGCCCGTCGCACCGTTGCCGCCCTTGGCCTTCTCCTTGAAGCGCGATTCGATCGAGATGATCGCGAGGATCAGCGCGGGCGGCAGCGCGTACTTGTCCGACGCGGCGCGCACCGCGTTTGAGATCTGCTCGGCCTTTTCTTTGGCGAGGCCGAACTTCTGGCGCAGATAGTCGGTGGTGCGGTCGTGGCTGGTCTGGTCGTCGGCGAATGCGCCTTGCATCGAGCCCAACATCACGGTGGATATCAGCGCGATCAGGCAGACGAGCCGCTTCATTGATTCGTCCCGGCAGGCGCCTGCACGCGCGCCTTCCATTGCCCGCCCTTGCCGCGCCAGTAGCGCACGGCCGAACCGAACGTCGCGCTGACGTAGAACAGCGCGACGAGGGGCAGGAACGGCGCCCAGAGCGGCGAGCGATGGTAGTAGCGCAGCATCGGCGCGTACGCGCAGCACATCGCGGCCCACGCGAGCCATGCGGGCCAGCCCTTCGGCCCGAGCACGACGGCGACGACGGGCGGCACGAGGTAGATGATCGTCATGCCGAGCAGCGTGCCCGCGAGCAGCCACGCCGAATAGCGCAACTGCGTGAACGCGGTGCGCGCGATCATGTTCCAGATTTCGCGCCAGCTGTCGTACGGGCGCAGCGACACGCTGCGCGCCGCCACGTCCAGCCGGATGGGGTGACGGCCTTCGCCGCGATGCTTGATGCGCGCGGCGAGACTGCAATCGTCGATCAGTTCGGCGCGGATCGATTCGATGCCACCCGCTTCTTCCAGCGCCGTGCGGCGCACCAGCATGCAGCCGCCCGCCGCGCCCGCCGTGCGGTTGCGGGGATTGTTGACCCATGCGAACGGATACAGCTTCGCGAAGAAGAACACGAAGGCGGGAATCAGCGCTTTTTCCCAGAACGAATCGCAGCGCAGACGCACCATCAGCGAGACGAGATCGCGCTGTTCGGCGTCGGCGCGCATGACGAGTTGCGTGAGGGCGTCGGCGGGATGGCCGATGTCGGCGTCCGTCAGCAGCAGGTATTCGGGCGTGAAACCCAATGAACGCGCCGCCTCGATGCCCTGCGACTGCGCCCACACCTTGCCGGACCAGCCCGTCGGCAGCGGCTTCGCGGTAATCACCGTCAGACGGTCCGGGCATTGCAGCGCGAGCGCGGCCGCGCGGGCGGCGTCGGCGGTGCCGTCGCTGCTGTGGTCGTCGACGACGATCACATGAAATTCGCCCGGATAGTCCTGCGTGAGCAGCGACGTGACGGCCTGCGCAATCACGTCCGCCTCGTTGCGCGCGGGCACGACGGCGACGACGCCGGGCCACGCGTCGCGCGTTTGCGGCGCGAGCGGCGCGGCAGGCTGTGCGCGCCAGAAGCCGCCGCGCGCGAGCAGCAGCACACACCAGATCAACAGCGACAGACACGCCAACAGAAACAGAACCGCCGCCATCATGCATTGCCCTCTATGAATGCCGCGCCGCCGGCCTGCATGGCGGCGCGGCGACGGGCGCGGCGCGCCTGCAAACGGGCGCGGCGCCAGTCGTGGAAATCGAGTACGTCCCAGCCGCCGATTATGTGATAGGCCGCCGTCCCGAACCGTTCAAGAATGCGTCGTCCGCGGTAGACGCCGCAGAAAATTCACAAGCTGTGCGCCGGAAAGCGCAAGCCATGCGTCGGCGCAACAAAGCCCGATAGTTTAAGGGTTCCCGCCAGCCGGCGCAGCGAGTCATTTTTGCCGCAGACCACGGCGCGCAAACGCCACACTCCGCGGCTCCTGAAAAGCAAACGGAAGCCGATAGCGTTAGAATGCGCGTTTGGTCTCGAGTATCGACTTTCGTCGGATTTAAGACATCAACTAAATATACAGACGCGGCGAACAGGTCGTTTTTACCGATCTGCCCGGAACCCCGCGTCAGTCGGAGTTCGCCAGCCTATGCGAGTCATCCTTGCTCAACCCCGCGGCTTTTGTGCGGGGGTTGTAAGGGCGATCGAAATTGTCGATCGCGCTTTGCAGCAACATGGCGCACCAGTTTATGTGCGTCACGAAATCGTCCACAACAGGCACGTGGTCGATAATCTTCGCCGTAAAGGCGCGCGCTTCGTCGAGGAACTCGATGAAGTGCCGCAGGGCGCAGTTGCCATTTTCAGTGCCCACGGTGTTGCGCAAAGCGTCGAACGCGACGCGGAGCAGCGCGGCCTCGACGTGCTCGACGCCACCTGCCCGCTGGTGACGAAAGTTCATGTGCAAGGCCGCCAGTATGTGGCGGGCGGGCGCACGCTGATCCTGATCGGACACGCGGGCCATCCCGAAGTCGAAGGCACGATCGGTCAGATTCCGGGCACCGTGCTGCTCGTGCAAAGCGAAGCGGAAGTCGCGCGGCTGGAACTGCCCATCGACACGCCGCTTGCCTACGTCACGCAGACCACGCTGTCGGTGGACGATACGCGCGGCATCATCGACGCGCTGAAGCGCCGCTTTCCCGACATCGTCGGACCGGACACGCGCGACATCTGCTACGCGACGCAAAACCGCCAGGCAGCCGTGCGCGAACTCAGTTCGCAAGTCGACGTGCTGCTGGTAGTGGGCGCAACGAACAGCTCGAACTCGAACCGCCTGCGCGAAATCGGCAGCGAATCGGGGGTGCCGAGCTACCTCGTCGCCGATGGCTCCGAAGTCAGGCCGGAATGGTTCGCCAACGTGAAAACGGTCGGCATCACGGCAGGCGCATCGGCACCGGAAGAAATGGTCGAGAACGTGATCGATGCGCTTCGCGCACTGGGCCCCGTCGACGTAACCACGATGGCGGGACGTGAAGAAAAGGTTGAATTCAAGTTGCCGTCGAAGCTGACGCAACCACTCGCTGCACGCGAAGTTTAAGG
Source organism: Paraburkholderia bengalensis (assembly GCF_037126505.1). Taxonomy (NCBI): domain Bacteria; kingdom Pseudomonadati; phylum Pseudomonadota; class Betaproteobacteria; order Burkholderiales; family Burkholderiaceae; genus Paraburkholderia; species Paraburkholderia bengalensis. The sequence continues at coordinate 6,861 of NZ_JACFYJ010000037.1, read as the reverse complement.
AGGACGATTTGTCTATTCCGATGCTACAAAAAGTCCGGGTTGGCGCATACATCATGAGCCAGCACCTCAAGGGCAACAAACGCTACCCGCTCGCGCTGATGCTCGAGCCGCTGTTCCGCTGCAACCTCGCATGTAACGGTTGCGGCAAGATCGACTATCCCGATCCCATCCTGAACCAGCGTCTGTCGCTGGCCGAATGCCTGGAAGCCGTCGACGAGTGCAACGCACCCGTGGTCTCGATCGCGGGCGGCGAGCCGCTGCTGCACAAGGAAATGCCCGAGATCGTCAAGGGCATCATGGCGCGCAAGAAGTTCGTGTACCTGTGCACGAACGCGCTGCTGATGGAAAAGAAGATGGACGATTACGAGCCGAACCCGTACTTCGTCTGGTCGGTGCACCTCGACGGCGACCGCGAAGCGCACGATCACTCGGTCTCGCAGGAAGGCGTGTACGACAAGGCCGTCGCGGCCATCAAGGAAGCCAAGCGCCGCGGCTTCCGCGTGAACATCAACTGCACGCTGTTCAACGACGCCGTGCCCGAGCGCGTGGCGAAGTTCTTCGACACCGTCGGCGAGATGGGCGTGGACGGCATCACGGTGTCGCCGGGCTATGCGTATGAACGTGCCCCGGACCAACAGCACTTCCTGAACCGCGACAAGACCAAGACCCTGTTCCGCGAAATCTTCAAGCGCGGCAACAACGGCAAGAAGTGGTCGTTCAGCCAGTCGAGCCTGTTCCTCGACTTCCTGGCCGGCAACCAGAGCTACGAATGCACGCCGTGGGGCAACCCGGCGCGCACGGTGTTCGGCTGGCAAAAGCCGTGCTATCTGGTCGGCGAAGGTTACGTCAAGACCTTCAAGGAACTGATGGAAACCACCGACTGGGACAAGTACGGCACGGGCAAATATGAGAAGTGCGCGGACTGCATGGTCCACTGCGGCTTCGAGGCGACAGCCGTGATGGACACGGTCGCGCATCCGCTGAAGGCGCTGAAGGTCAGCCTGAGCGGCGCGAAGACGACGGGGGCGTTCGTCAAGGACATCCCGCTCGACAAGCAGCGTCCCGCGGAGTACGTGTTCTCGCGCCACGTCGAGATCAAGCTCGAAGAGATCAAGGTCAAGGGCACGGGGAAGAAGGTGCAGACGTCGGCGGCGGCGTTGAACTGACCGTTGGACTGACGTTCGTCCGCTTCGGATAAAAAAGAGCGCAATGGGTCAAACCGTTGCGCTCTTTCTGTTTGTGCCGTGACTTTTGTGTGGCCGGGTTTGCGCGGCCTTGCACTTGCCGCGCAAAGATGCGCGGCAAGTGCAAGGTTTGTCGCGTCAGCCCGCGCTGCGCGCGTTGTGTTCGGTGAGGAACTTGATCAGGCCGTCGACGCCGCCCTTGTTCAGCTGATCCTGAAACTGCGTCTGATACACCTGGATCAGCCACGCGCCCATCATGTTGATGTCGTAAATCTTCCAGCCGTTCGCCGTTTTTTCCAGCCGATAGTCGATGGAGTCGTCGCCGCCGTTGCTCAGCACATGCGACTGGACGACGGTATCTTTCGCATCGGCGGCTGCATTCGACGGCGCGAAGCGGAACTTCACGTCCTGATCGCGCAGTTGCGACAGCGAGGCGGCATAGGTGCCGACAAGCAACTTCGTGAATTGCTCATACAGTTGTTTCTGCTGCTCCGGCGTAGCCGTGGCCCACGCCTTGCCCACGGCGATACGCGTGGTGCGCTGGAAATTCGTGGCGGGCACGAAATGCGTTTCGACCACCTGGGTGATCTTCTTCATGTCGCCGCCGCGAGCCTGCGGGTCGGCCTTCATCGCGTTGACCGTGCCCTCGACCGCGCTCTTCACGATCGCGTCAGGCGCGCTTTGTGCGAAAGCCGCGGTGGAAACCACGGCGGCTGCCAGAAAAGCAGAGAGATAACGTTTCATACGCTCGTCGGGACAGTTAGGAGTGAACGCGCGCGGACAGGCGGCATCCCGCGCGATTGGGGCCAGTATACCGACTTAAGACTTTGACGGGCTGCACAGGGTTCACTTACGCGACCGTGCGGCGTCGTCGGTATACTTGTGCCCTCAACCCATAATGCCAATCATGACAAGGGCCCGCTCGCGTACATGCTGAAGTCCTCAATCGTCCGCCTCGTCGTCTGGTCGGTGCGCCGCCCGTTGCACGTCATCGTGCTGTCGCTCGTGCTTGCCGTGCTAAGCGCCATCTATGTCGTTCATCACTTCAAGATCAACACCGACATCAGCCGTCTCGTCGAGAACGATGCGAAATGGACCGCACTGGGCGAGCAGATCGACAAGGCCTTTCCCGATCGCGGGCAGACGCTGCTGGTGGTCGTCGAGGCGGGGGCGCCCGAATACGCGGATGCCGCCGCGAACATGCTGGCCGCCGAGTTGCAGAAGAACACCACGGAGTTCAGCTCCGTCACGCAACCGGGCAGCGGCCCGTTCTTCGAAAAGAACGGCTTGCTGTTTCCGTCCGTCGCCGAGGTGCAATCGACGACTTCGCAACTGGTCAAGGCGCGGCCTCTCATCAATTCGCTCGCTCATGATCCGAGCCTGACGGGACTCGCGGGCACGCTCAATACGACGCTGCTGCTGCCGCTGCAGATCGGCCAGGTGAAGCTCGCCGACATGAGCAACCTGCTCTCGCGCAGTGCGACCGTGCTCGATCACGTGCTCGCCAACGAACCCGCCGTGTTCTCGTGGCGCGCGCTCGTCGACAAGGATGCCGCCAAAGTGCCCGCGCGCGCATTCATCGTCGTGCAGCCGAAGCTGAACTACGCGGCGCTGCAGGCCGGCGCGGGCGCATCGGAGGAAATCCGCAAGACGGCGGCGGCGCTCGACCTGGATTCGCTCTACGGCGCGCGCATCCGCCTGACGGGCGAACAGCCGCTCGCCGACGACGAGTTCGCGTCCGTGCAGGACGGTGCGGAGCTCAACGGCATCATCACGTTCTTTGTCGTGCTGGGCATCCTGTGGCTCGCGCTGCGTTCGGGACGTCTGATCTTCGCCGTGTTCGTCACGCTGTTCGTCGGCCTCGTGATCACGGCCGCGCTCGGCCTGATGCTGGTCGATGCGCTGAACATGATTTCCGTCGCGTTCATGGTCCTGTTCGTCGGGCTCGGCGTCGACTTCGGCGTGCAGTTCGGCGTCAAGTACCGCGAAGAGCGCAATCGCGACGACCGGCTCGCAGCCGCACTGATCCACACCGCGTACAGCATCGGCGTGCCGTTGACGCTCGCCGCCGTCGCCGTCGCCGAGAGCTTCTTCTCGTTTCTGCCGACCGCCTATCGCGGCGTGTCGGAGCTGGGCAAGATCGCGGGCGTCGGCATGTTCGTCGCGTATCTGACCAACATGACGCTGCTGCCCGCCCTCATCAAGATTCTCAATCCGCCGGGCGAGGCGGAGTCGCCAGGCTTCACGATCCTCGCCCCCGTCGACGACTTTCTCGATCGCAACCGCACGCCCGTGCTGATCGCGACGGCCGTGCTGATCATCGGCGCGTCGCCGCTGCTGCTGCATCTGCGCTTCGACTTCAATCCGCTGCATCTGAAGGACCCGAATACGGAGTCGATGGCGACGCTGATCTCGCTGAACGACGCGCCCGAAGCAGCCGTCAACAACGTGCGCGTGCTGGCGCCCACGCTGGCCGATGCGGACCGGATCGCCGCGCGTCTCGCAAAGCTGCCGGAAGTGGGCCGCACGACGACCCTGTCCACCTACATTCCGCCCGACCAGCCGCAAAAGCTCGCGCTGATTTCAGCCGCTGCCGAACAGCTGCTGCCCGCGCTCACGCAAACACCCGCGCCGCCCGCCACCGACGCCGTGCGCGTCGCGGCGCTCAAGCGCACCGCGAATTCGCTGTCGCTCGCGGCCGAAGATCATCCCGGACCGGGCGCCGCCGAAGCGAAACATCTGTCCGACACGCTGACCAAGCTCGCCGCCGCGGACGTCTCGACGCGCGACCGCGCCGAGCGCGCGATGTCGGTGCCGCTGAAGATTTCGCTGAAGCAGCTGGCCACACTGCTGCAGCCGTCGGAGATCACGCGTCAGAACGTGCCGCAAGACATCGCCGACGGCTGGGTATCCAAAACAACGGGCCAGGCGCTGGTCGAAATTTCGCCGAAGGTACCGCCCGGCACCGATCCCGGCGACGACGTGATGCTGCGCAACTTCGCCAAGTCGGTGAAGGCGGCGGAACCGGGCGCGATCGGCGGGCCGATCTCGATCCTGCATTCGGCCAACGTGATCATCAAGTCGTTCGTCCAGGCGGGCGCGTGGGCCATCCTGTCGATCAGCGCGCTGCTCTGGCTCACGCTGCGCCGCTTCGGCGATGTGCTGCGCACGCTCGTGCCGCTGCTGGTGTCGGCGATCGTCACGCTGGAGTTGTGTGTGGTCTTCAACATGCCACTTAATTTCGCGAATATCATCGCGTTGCCGTTGATGCTGGGCGTCGGCGTGGCGTTCAAGATCTACTTCGTGATGGCGTGGCGGCGGGGACAGACGGGTCTGCTGCAATCCAGTCTCACGCACGCCGTGCTGTTCAGCGCCGCCACCACGGCAACGGCTTTCGGCAGCCTGTGGCTGTCGCACCACCCCGGAACGTCGAGCATGGGGCGCCTGCTGGCGCTGTCCCTTGTCTGCACGTTGATTGGCGCTGTGGTATTCCAGCCGGTATTGATGGGCAAACCGCGCGCTCGCCGCGCATCGAAGAAACAATAAGGAACACCGCATGAAGATGCGTACAGCCGCGCTGGCACTGGCCGCCGCGAGTCTTGCAACGGGGTGTGCGACGGGCCCGGACCGGAAGCCCGGCGACCCGCTCGAGCCAATGAACCGCGCCATTTTCAGCTTCAACGACGCGCTCGACCGCACGGTCGCCGTGCCGATCGCGAAGGGTTACCAGAAGGTGACGCCGCAGCCGCTGCGCCAGGCCATCAGCAACTTCTTCTCGAACCTGGGCGATCTCGACAACTTCGCGAACAGCCTGCTGCAGTTGCACATCAAGGACGCAACGGAAAGCCTGATGCGTTTCGCAATGAACTCGACGTTCGGCCTTGGCGGCCTGCTCGACTTTGCGACGCCCGCCGGCCTGCCCAAGCACAAGCAGGACTTCGGCCTGACGCTTGGCCGCTGGGGCGTGCCGTCCGGTCCGTATCTGGTGCTGCCGCTGTTCGGCCCGAGCTCGTTCCGCGACGGTCTCGGCTATCTGGTCGACTTCCGCGCCAATCCGATCTCGTATATGAGCGCGGAGTACAAGTACCCGCTGTTCTTCGTGCAGTTCGTCAGCGTGCGTTCCGACCTGCTCGGCGCGACGACGCTGCTGGAACAGGCCGCCCTCGACAAATACTCGTTCGTGCGCGACGCCTACACGCAGCAGCGCCGGTCGTTGCTGCGCGGCGCCAATGCTCCCGCGTCCGCGTTGCCTGATTACGGCGACGACGAAGATTCAGGCGCGCAAGCGCCCGGCGGCGCATCGGGCACGGCGCCCGCCACGGTTCCGGGCGCAGCGCCCCTCAGCCTGCCGAACTACAGCGACCCGGGCCAGGCCGCACCGGCGGAAGGCGCATCGGGCGCGGGCGGCGCGAAGCGTCCTCCCGCCGACGACAACAGCGTCCCTCACTACGATGATCCGGGCGAAGGCGCGGCGCCGTCGCCTGCGTCGGGGGCCGCGCCCACAACCGACAAACCGGCGCCCGCCACACCGGCACCGTCGTCGGACAAACCGGCCTCGCAGTAAGCCTTCTACGTCGGCGCAAAAACGAAAAGCCCCGGCGGATCGATCATCCGATCCGCCGGGGCTTTGGTTTTTGCAGCGCGCTTGTGGTCAGTCGCCGCCAGTGCCGGTCAGTGGGCCGCGTCCGCGCTCTGGTCCACGTCTTCCGTATCGTCGGAAGCCAGCAGCGCCGGATGCTGCTGCATCGCGCGGAGCTGCTCGCTGTAGCGCTCGAACGCTTCGTCCGAGTAACGGATTTTCGTGCGGCCGTGGGGCGCCGGGTTGCCGTTTTCGTCCAGATTCACGAACACCATTTTTTCGACAGTCAGGATGCTCTTGCGCGTGATCTTGTTGCGCACTTCGCAGCGCAGCGTGAGGGACGTTGTGCCGAAGTGCGTCGCCGTCATGCCCAGTTCGATAATGTCGCCCTGACGCGCCGAACTGACGAAATTGATCTCCGACATGAACTTGGTCACGACGCGCTGATTGTCGAGCTGGCAGATGGCGTAAATCGCGGCCTCTTCATCGATCCAGCGCAGCAGACTGCCGCCGAACAACGTGCCGTTCGGATTCAGGTCTTCGGGCTTGACCCATTTGCGTGTGTGGAAATTCATTGCGGTCCCTCTTCGGAAATAGCGTGGACGCGCTCGTGACGCGACCTAGGGTTAACACCTGACACTATATCAGAGATAAGGGTTTTCCCTAGGTTAGCAAGCCCAACATACTATTCGTTTTGCGCGCCAACTGCCTGGATGCGTCAGAGCGCCCGCAGCGCCCCCGCGCGTTCCAGCGCCTCGCGGCCAGCGACGAGGGAAGCGCGCGCCGCGCGGGCATCGGCGGCAACCTGAAGCAGGCCGCCCAGTTGCGACGGCTGGCGCGCGAGTTCGCGCAGGATCGGGACGATGGCCGTCGTGCCGTCGTCGCGCAGGCCCGCCGTCGCGGCGGACGGCAGCGTGCGCCACGCGGGATCGACGATCGCGCGGCAGACGGCGAACGGCAAGCCGTTCGCCTCGGCGATCGCGGCGGCGAGGTGAGATTCCATGTCGACGGCGAGCGCACCGGTCGATGCGTGCAGCGCCGCCTTGTCGGCCGCGCCCACGAGCGGCGCGCCGACGCCCGCCATCGGGCCGCGCCGCA